>NZ_JAVRHI010000389.1:0-13321 GCF_034105845.1 Streptomyces sp. CRN 30
CGCGGCGCCGGGCGAGCCGGCGCGCGTCGGCCCCGGCGGGCGCGCCGAAGGGGGAGCGGTCCGAGGCCCCCACGGCGCAGGACGTGTCTGCGCGGGACGAGGCGGAGCGCCCGGTCCGGCCGGAAGCGGCCGCCGAGGCACTGTCCCGTCCCGAGGCCGTCGAGGACGCGGTCGTCGCCGCCCCGAAGACGGAGACGAAGCCGCAGCGGGAGCCGAAGCAGCGGCGTGAGCCGGAGCCGAAGTCGCAGCCGGAGCCGGTGGCCGAACCGGAGAAGGCCGCGGAGGCGGCCCCGGCAGCCGACGAGGCCGCGCCCAAGGGCCGTACCCGTCGCCGGGCGACCCGCAAGGTGTCCGCGCCCGCCGGTTCGCCGGCCGGTGCGGAGGCCACCGTGGTGACGGTCCCGGAGACGGCTCCTGAGCCGGCTCGGGCGGAACAGCCCGAACCGAAGCCCGAAGCGCAGCAGCCTGAAGCGCAGCCGGAGCCGGCGGCCGAGTCCGCCGCCCCGGTCCGCCCGCGCCGCCGCGCCGTGCGCAAGGCCACCGCGCCCACCGCGGACGCGGAGACGGCCGTCGTGGTCGTCCCGTCGGCCGCGGACGCCCCGGAGCCGGCGGAGGCCGCCACCGTGGCGGACGAGGCTCCGGAGGCCGACGCCGCCCCGGCCAAGAAGGCCGCACGCAAGACGGCCAAGAAGGCCACGGCGAAGAAGGCCGCCACCAAGAAGACGACGGCGACCAAGACCGCCGCGAAGAAGACGGCGGCCAAGAAGACGACGGCCAAGAAGGCGGCGAAGACCACCAAGACGGCCGCCAAGAAGACCACGTCGAAGAAGACCGCGGCGGCCGAGCAGTCGGCACCGTCCGTGTCGGCCACGACGGAGGACTGAGCCGGACCGCATCGGCACCGGCGCGGGGCGTCGGCGGACCTCGGAGTCCGTCGCCGCCCCGCGTCATGGCCGGGGCGGCTGTCCGGACCGGACCCGGTTTGACCGTGGGGCGCACCCCCTCGTAACCTTGACCGTCGGCGTGTCCCCAGACCCGCCACATCCCCGTAAACCTCATCCTTCCGGACGCTCCGGCGTTCAGGAGAGGCCGTTCGTCATGTCGGGCGGCTGGCCTGCGGGGGTGCCGTTCTTCGAGCGAAAGAGAGATCCGCGTGTACGCCATCGTGCGCAGCGGTGGCCGCCAGCACAAGGTTGCTGTCGGTGACATCGTTGAGGTTGACAAGATTTCCACTGCCAAGGTCGGCGACACGGTCGAGCTCTCGACCCTGCTCGTCGTCGACGGCGACGCTGTGACCAGCGACCCGTGGGTGCTGGCCGGCATCAAGGTCCAGGCCGAGGTCGTGGACCACCACAAGGGCCAGAAGATCGACATTCTGCGCTACAAGAACAAGACCGGCTACCGCCGTCGTCAGGGCCACCGCCAGCAGTACACGGCGATCAAGGTCACTGAGATCCCCGCGGCTGCGAAGTAAGGGACTGAGGAGACATGGCACACAAGAAGGGCGCATCGTCCACCCGGAACGGTCGCGACTCCAATGCCCAGCGGCTCGGCGTGAAGCGCTTCGGCGGTCAGGTCGTCAACGCGGGTGAGATCATCGTCCGCCAGCGCGGCACCCACTTCCACCCGGGCGCCGGTGTCGGCCGCGGCGGCGACGACACGCTGTTCGCGCTGCTGCCCGGCTCGGTGCAGTTCGGCACCGCCCGTGGTCGCAAGGTCGTGAACATCGTCCCGGTCGCCTGACCGGAACACTCACGCGAGGCGGACCTCACTTCCCTCCGGGGAAGCGGGTCCGCCTTTCGCGTGTTGACCCAGGAAACACCCATACGTAACTGGAGGCACATCCCATGACCACCTTCGTGGACCGCGTCGAGCTGCATGTCGCCGCGGGTAACGGAGGCCACGGCTGTGCCTCCGTGCACCGGGAGAAGTTCAAGCCGCTCGGCGGCCCGGACGGCGGCAACGGCGGCCGGGGCGGCGACGTGATCCTCACCGTCGACCAGTCCGTGACCACCCTGCTCGACTACCACCACTCCCCGCACCGCAAGGCCACCAACGGCAAGCCCGGCGAGGGCGGCAACCGCTCCGGCAAGGACGGCCAGGACCTGGTGCTGCCGGTGCCGGACGGCACGGTCGTCCTGGACGGCGCGGGCAACGTCCTGGCCGACCTGGTCGGCGAGGGCACCTCCTTCGTCGCCGCCCAGGGCGGGCGCGGCGGCCTCGGCAACGCGGCGCTGTCCTCGGCCCGCCGCAAGGCCCCCGGCTTCGCGCTGCTCGGCGAGCCCGGCGACCTCCAGGACGTCGTCCTGGAGCTGAAGACCGTCGCCGACGTGGCGCTGGTCGGCTACCCGAGCGCGGGCAAGTCCTCGCTGATCTCCGTGCTGAGCGCCGCCAAGCCGAAGATCGCGGACTACCCCTTCACCACGCTGGTGCCGAACCTGGGTGTCGTGACCGCCGGGTCGACCGTCTACACGATCGCCGACGTGCCGGGGCTCATCCCGGGTGCCAGCCAGGGCCGCGGCCTCGGTCTGGAGTTCCTGCGCCACGTCGAGCGGTGCAGCGTCCTCGTGCACGTCCTGGACACCGCCACCCTGGAGTCCGACCGCGACCCCGTCTCCGACCTCGACATCATCGAGGAGGAGCTGCGGCAGTACGGCGGCCTCGGCGACCGGCCCCGGCTCGTGGTGCTGAACAAGACCGACGTGCCCGACGGCAGGGAACTGGCCGAGATGGTCCGGCCTGATCTGGAGGCGCGCGGCTACCGCGTCTTCGAGGTGTCGGCCGTGGCCCACCTCGGCCTGCGGGAGCTGTCCTTCGCCCTCGCCGAGCTGGTGGCGACGGCCCGCGCGGCCAAGCCGAAGGAAGAGGCCACGCGGATCGTCATCCGGCCCAAGGCCGTCGACGACACCGGCTTCACGGTGACCCGCGAGGAGGACGGACTCTTCCGCGTGCGCGGCGAGAAGCCCGAACGCTGGGTGCGGCAGACCGACTTCAACAACGACGAGGCCGTGGGCTACCTCGCCGACCGGCTGGGCCGGCTCGGTGTGGAGGAGAAGCTGATGAAGGCCGGGGCCCGCTCGGGCGACGGCGTCGCCATCGGCCCCGAGGACAACGCGGTCGTCTTCGACTGGGAGCCGTCGATGATGGCCGGCGCCGAGATGCTCGGCCGCCGCGGTGAGGACCACCGCTTCGAGGCGCCCCGGCCCGCGGCGCAGCGCCGCCGGGACCGGCAGGCCGAGCGGGACGAGTCGGACGAGGAGTACGAGGGCTTCGAGCCGTTCTAGGACCTGCTCGAAACCCGTGCCGGAGGCGGGCTCGGTGAACCGGATCTGAACTCGTGTCAGCTTCCAGGGCAACCACCCCGGTGACCGGTGAGTCGTAGTGGGCGGCGTGGGACGGATCTCTGATCCGTCCCACGGTCGACCGTCCCGCGAACCACCGGAGATGATGTGCCCAGACACCTCGACGCAGCGAAGTCCGGCCGAGCCCTGGCGATCGCCGTCGCGCTCCTCGCCGCGACCACGGCCATGTCGCCGCTGGCCCAGGCCCGGCCCGCCGGTGCGGTGCAACCGCGGCAGGACTTCAACGGCGACGGATACGAGGACCTGGCCGTCGGCGCCCCGCACGGCACCGTGGACGGCGTTGCCCAGGCCGGTTACGTCGCCGTCCTCTACGGATCGGCGTCGGGGACGTCGACCTCGACGAAGAAGATCTACTCGCAGGCCACCGCCGGCATACCCGGCTCTCCGGAGAAGGGCGACGAGTTCGGGTACGACCTGGACACCGCCGACCTCGACGGGGACGGCTACACCGACCTGGTGGTGCTGACGGCGGAGGAGGAGTGGACCTCCGGCGGCAAGGAGCGGCTGGCCAGCCGGACCGTGCTGTGGGGCGGCCCCGAGGGGCTCACCTCGGCGACCACCCTGCCGGCCGCCGGTGCCGGTACCTACCAGGACGGTCCGTTCGCCACCGGTGACTTCGACGGTGACGGCCAGGCCGACCTGATCCGTGAAGGGCTCCTGGAGACCGGTCCCTTCGGACGGGACGGCGTCCCCGTCACCAGCGAAACCGTGCTCACCGGCCCCGCCAACGAGATCGTGACCGACCTCGCCGCCGGTGACGCCGACGGCGACGGCAGCACCGATCTCGTCGCGCGCGTCACCGTGTACGACCAGGGCGAGGAGGAGGGCAGTTACCAGGAACTGCACTACCTGCGCGGCGGCGACGACCCGCTCACCTCGGCCACCGTCCTCGCCAACGGGGACGGCGACCCCGCCAACGCGACCGGCAGCGCACTGACCCTCGGCGACGTCGACGGGGACGGCCGGGCCGACCTCCTGCTCGGCTACCAGAACATCCGGATCTCCTACGGCACCGCGAACGGCCCCGACACCGCCCACACCCAGCTCATCGACCAGGACACCCCCGGCGTGCCCGGCACCCAGGAGCCCGAGGACACCTTCGGCAGCGAACTGACCGTCGGCGACGTGAACGGAGACGGCTACGGAGACATCCTGGCGGGCAACGCCGCCGAGGGAGTCGGCACCGTCCAGCCGTCCGGCTCCGTCGCCGTGATCCCCGGCGGCCCCGACGGACCCACGGGCGCCGGCAGCCAGGTCTTCCACCAGGACACCGCGGAGGTGCCCGGTGCGGCCGAGAAGGGCGACGCGTTCGGCTCCGCCCTCGACCTGGTCGACGGCAACGGTGACGGACGCGCGGAGCCGGTGGTGGGAGCGTACGGGGAGAACAGCGGGACCGGCGCGGTGTGGGTCTTCCCCGCCACCGCCTCCGGCGCCACCGCCACCGGTTCCTTCGTCTTCGGCCCCGGCAGCCTCGGCATGCCGACCGACCAGGGCTGGCTCGGCCACAACTTCCCGAGCTGACCCCACCGCGAGAACCGGCCGAACCGTCAGGACGGCCGGCCCTCGGGCGACCCGTCGCGACCGGCTCCCGCCGACCGTGGGGCCGCCGCGTCGCGACGGGACCCCGGCTGTCCACGTACTTGTCATGAACGCGAACGACTTGGTTCAGCGGCCCGACCACCCCGGAGCGTGAGCTTCCCGGGTGTCCCCACGGCTCGCGACACCAGGGAGTTCACCCATGACCGGAGCAGCATCGTCCGACCGCCGCCGCTTCCTCGCCGGGGGCGCCGCCATGCTCGGCGCCGCGGCCACCGCCCAGCTGTGGCTGCCCGCCACCGCCCAGGCGGCCGAGAGACCACTGCCCGAGGACGTGTTCGGCCTCGGTGTCGCCTCCGGCGACCCGCTCCCCGACGGCGTCGTGCTGTGGACCCGCCTCGCCCCCGAGCCGCTGACCGGCGGCGGCATGCCCGACGAGGCCGTGTCCGTGCAGTGGCAGGTCGCCTCGGACGCACGCTTCCGCACGGTCGTCCGCACCGGCTGGACCGTCGCCCGGCCCGCCCTCGGCCACAGCGTCCACGTGGACGTGCGCGGACTGCGTCCGGGCCGCCCGTACTACTACCGCTTCCGGGCCGGCGGACAGCTCTCGCCGGTCGGCCGCACCCGTACCGCGCCCGCCCCGTCCGCCACCGGCGACGGTCTGCGCATCGCCCTGGCCTCCTGCCAGAACTGGCAGCACGGGTACTTCACCCCGTACGCCGACATGCTGGAGCAGGACCCGGACGTCGTCCTCTTCGTCGGCGACTACATCTACGAGTCCTCCCCGTCGGCGACCGCCGTGCGCCGGCACGAGGGCAGCGGCGAGCCGTACTCCCTCACCCAGTACCGCAACCGGTACGCCCAGTACCGCAGCGACCCCGACCTGGCGGCGATGCACGCGAACGCTCCCTTCGTCGTCACCTTCGACGACCACGAGGTCGACAACGACTACGCCGGGCAGGTCCCGCAGGACCCCGACAAGCAGGCCCACGAAGCCTTCGTGGACCGCGTCACCGCCGCCTACCAGGCGTACTACGAGCACATGCCGGTCCGCGCGACCGCCGTCCCGAACGGCCCGCACATCCAGATGTACCGCCGCCTGGACTTCGGCAGCCTGGCCCGGCTGAACGTCCTGGACACCCGGCAGTTCCGCAGCGACCAGGCCACCAGCCAGGCCGGCGCGCAGGACCCGTCGCTGACCATGCTCGGCGCCGAGCAGAAGCGCTGGCTGGTCAAGGGCCTGCGCCTGTCCCCGGCCCGCTGGAACCTGGTCGCGTCGCAGATCATGATGGCCGAGACCGACCTCAAGGCCGGCGAGGGCAAGCTCTGGTACTACGACGCCTGGGACGGCTACCAGGCCGAACGCAACGCCCTGCTCCAGGAGTTCAAGCGGGTCCGCAACCCCGTCGTGCTCACCGGCGACCGGCACCTCACCATGGTCAGCGACCTCAAGGAGGACTACGCCGACCCGGCCTCGAAGGTCGTCGGCGCCGAGTTCGTCGGCACGTCGATCTCCAG
Organism: Streptomyces sp. CRN 30; assembly: GCF_034105845.1. Taxonomy (NCBI): domain Bacteria; kingdom Bacillati; phylum Actinomycetota; class Actinomycetes; order Kitasatosporales; family Streptomycetaceae; genus Streptomyces; species Streptomyces sp. CRN 30. Next base: position 6,417 of record NZ_JAVRHI010000389.1, read on the forward strand.
CAACGGCGACCAGGACCAGGCCGCCTTCCACGCGCAGTTCGACCCGCTGAAGGGCGACAACCCGCACTGGAAGCTGATCGACGCCCACCGCGGCTACCACCTCTTCGACATCCGCCGCGACGGCATCGACGCGCGCGTGCGGACCGTGGACACGGTGCTGAAGCCCGAGGCCACCGCCTCGACGCTGGCGAAGCTGCGGGTGGAGGCGGGCGAACCCGGGGTGTCCCTGGTCTGACGGAGTACGTGAGGTGTGGCCCTCGTCACGGCACATGCCGTCGGGGGCCCGCTCTCAGTCAACCCTCAGGAAGACGCCTTACCGTCCCTTGACCATGGAGACGGACTGTACGAGAGACGACGTCCGGGCCGGCGGCACGGTGACCCCCTTCCCGGCCGGGACCCGACTGCTGCACATAGGCCCGCACAAGACGGGGACGACCTCGATCCAGGGCGCGCTGTTCGCCGCCAAGGACACCATGGCGGCGCACGGCGTGGACTTCCCGGCCGACAGCAGACACCCCATGTCGGCCGCCCTGGCGGTCTGCGCCCGCCCCGGCATGATGGGCAACGCCACCCCCACCGAGCGCCACTGGGAGCAACTGGTGGCCCAGGTCACCGCCACCGGCCGGCGCACCTCGGTGGTCAGCAGCGAGTTCTTCGCCGACGCCGCCGACGACGAGACCGTCGCGCGGATCGTCCGCGAACTGGGCGGGGACCGGGTGCACGTCCTGGTCACCCTGCGCCCGCTGGCGAAGATCATGCCCTCGCAGTGGCAGCAGTACGTGCAGAACGGCCTGCGCATGGAGTACGAGAGCTGGCTGGAGCACATGCTCAGGAAGCCGCCGTACGAGAAGCCCAACCCCAGCTTCTGGCGCCGGCACCGGCACGATGCGCTGGTCGAGCGCTGGGCCCGGGTCGTCGGACCGGAGCGGGTCACCGTCGTCGTGGTCGACGACCGTGACCGTGACGGCCTGATGCGCACCTTCGAGACGCTCCTCGACCTGCCCGCGGGGCTGCTGCGGGCCGTCCCCGACACGGCGAACCGGTCGCTGACGCTCGCCGAGACCGAAATGCTGCGGAATCTCAATGTCGAATTCCGCGGCAATGAACTCCCCGACGAGTTGTATTCCTCACTCGTCCGGTACGGCGCCGTCATGCATATGAAGAACGCGTGCGCCCCCGGCCCGGACGACGTACGGATAGCCACACCGCAGTGGGCCGCCGAGGCCGCCGCGGAACTCGGCGCCCAGATGGCGCGGCGGATCGGCGCGACGGGCGTCCGGGTCCTGGGCGACCCGGCGCTGCTCTCCGCCGTACCGAAGCCGCCCGCCACCGGCGCTCCCGCGCCGCGCATCGCGCCCGAGGTGGCGGCGCAGGCCCTGTACGGCGCGCTCGCCGCGGCCGCCGCCGCTCCCGTGCGCAGCACCGCGCCCCTGAAGTCGCGTACGGTGCACCAGACGTCGTCGAGGGATCTCGTGCGGGTGCTCGGACACCGCGCTCTGAAGAAGCTGCGCCGTCACTGACACAACTGACACATCGGGAATCCCTCTCTGTCACCAGCGGTGCAAGGTGAATGACAGGTTGCGCGCACATATGCGTCGGAGGTCGCTCACCTTGCACTGCGGTAACCACAAGTGGGACCATTTCCAGGTTCCCTGTCGCCCCAAGGTAGGTCACCTGTGTCCCAGCACATAGCCAAGCCCCGTACCACCGCAGTGATCCTGGCCGGTGGCACCGGTCAGCGGGTGGGTCTGTCGATCCCCAAGCAGCTGCTGAAGATCGCCGGCAAGGCAGTCATCGAGCACACCCTGACCACCTTCGAGAACGCCGACTCGATCGACGACATCATCGTGCTGATGGCGCAGGGGTACGTCCCCGACGTCGAGAAGATCGTCGCCAAGGCCGGCCTCACCAAGGTCAAGAAGGTCATCGAGGGCGGCTCGACGCGGAACGAGACCACCGAGCGGGCCATCTCCGCCCTGGGGGAGGGCCTGGGCGAGGGCGAGGACCTCAACGTCCTCTTCCACGACGCCGTCCGCCCCCTGCTCTCGCAGCGCGTCATAGACGACTGCGTGACGGCGCTGGAGCGCTACGAGGCCGTCGACGTGGCCATCCCGTCGGCGGACACCATCATCGTCACCCGCACCCACGGCTCCGACGGCGAGTTCATCACCGACGTCCCGGACCGCTCCCGGCTGCGCCGCGGCCAGACCCCGCAGGCGTTCAAGCTCTCCACCATCCGCCGGGCCTACGAGGTGGCGGCCGGCGACCCGAACTTCCAGGCCACCGACGACTGCTCGGTCGTGCTCAAGTACCTCCCCGACGTGCCGATCCACGTCGTCGCGGGTGACGAGTACAACATGAAGGTCACCCAGCCCGTCGACGTCTTCATCGCCGACAAGCTCTTCCAGCTGGCCTCCGGCGCCGCCCCCGAGCAGGTCGGCGAGGACGCCTACCGCGAGCTGCTCACGGGGAAGACCATGGTCGTCTTCGGCGGCTCCTACGGCATCGGCAAGGACATCGGCGAGCTGGCCGAGTCCTACGGCGCCACGGTGTACGCGCTGGGCCGCTCCACCACCGGGACCCACGTGGAGAACCCGGAGGAGGTCGACGACGCGCTCTCCAAGGCGTACGCCGAGACCGGCCGGATCGACTACGTCGTGAACACCGCGGGCGTGCTGCGCATCGGCAAGCTCGCCGAGACCGACAACGCCACCATCGAGGAGGCGCTGAAGGTCAACTACCTGGCGCCGGTTCAGATCGCCCGCTCCTCGTACAAGTACCTGGCCGAGACCAAGGGCCAGCTGCTGCTGTACACCTCCAGCAGCTACACCCGGGGCCGCGCCGAGTACAGCCTGTACTCCTCGACCAAGGCCGCGATGGTCAATCTCACCCAGGCGCTCTCCGACGAGTGGGCCGGTGACGGCGTCCGGGTGAACTGCGTGAACCCCGAGCGCACCGCGACGCCGATGCGCACCAAGGCGTTCGGCCAGGAGCCCGCGGGCAGCCTGCTCTCCTCCGACGCGGTGGCCCGCGCCTCGCTCGACGTGCTGCTCTCCGAGCTGACCGGCCACGTGATCGACGTACGCCAGCAGGACCCGACCGCCGGGGCGGCCAAGGCGTCCGGCTTCGAGCAGGCGCTGGCCGCGGTGTTGGACCGTCAGGACGGCGTGTAATAATCGACGGCAATTAGACTCAGGTAATTCAGGCCTCTGCGTCCGCTCGTTAACGGAGCGTTCGCAGGGGCCTGAATCAGTACCCTCACAAATCGCCCACAATCTCCAGCAGAGCAAGCAGGTTCTCCGTGATATCCACCGCTATTCGCGTCGCCCGGGTGGGCAGCGCGGCCGAGCTGGCCGCGGCGGTCCTCATGATGCTGGGCTTTCCCTGCCTCATGCTCGCCGCGCTCGTCCCGAGCGTTCCCGCCTTCGCGGCCGCGGCCGCCGTGACGTACCTGGCGGACCACTTCCTGCACCGCAGGAACAGCTACCTGGTCAACCGGCTCTCCAAGGTCCGGGCCGGCCTGTCGATCCGCTTCCTCATCCGGCAGCTCCTGCTGGTGCTCCTGCTGGCCAGGCTGTCCCTCGCGGACGACCTGATCTACTACGGCGCGATCGCCTGCTTCATCGCTTTCTACGGTCTCCAGGCCCCGCACGGCGCGCTGGTCACCCTCATCCGCAACCGCCGCCGGATGCCGGTCGCCACCCGCAACGTCGACCTGGCCTCCCGCATCCGTATCCCGGACGCCCCGCCGCGCGGCCTGCTGCACCGCTCCGCCGAGAAGATCCTCCACCTCGACCTCTTCGCCGTGATCGGCATACTGGTCGCCGCCCAGATCGACAGCCCCGTGCCCGGCTTCGCCGGCATCGCCGCCACCCTGGTCCTCGGCGCCCTGTACGTACTGGCGCTGGTGCCCTACGTCCGCGGCCGTAAGATCCCGCCGAAGGCCGACGACGTGCTCGCCGCCGCCGACGACTGGCTGGCCGAGTACCGCCCGGAGACCGTGCTCTACTTCTCCGGCTCCAAGGACTCCGCGTACCAGGTCAACATGTGGCTGGAGACCATGGAGCAGCTGGACACCCGACCGCTGGTCATCCTCCGCGAGCGGGTCATACTCCAGAACCTGGCGCCCACCACCGTCCCCGTCATCTGCGTGCCCGGCGGCGTGCACCTGATGAACCTGGACCTGTCCAACGTCCGCGTCGCGCTCTACGCCGCGAACGTCGGCAAGAACATCCACCTGCTGCGCGTGCCCACCATGAAGCACGTCTTCATCGGCCACGGCGACAGCGACAAGCTCGCCAGCGTCAACCCGTACAGCAAGGTCTACGACGAGGTGTGGACCGCGGGCCGTGCGGGCCGCGACCGCTACGCCATCGCCGACGTCGGCGTCCGCGACGACGACATCGCCGAGGTCGGCCGCCCCCAGCTCGCCCCCATCCGGACCTGGCAGGGCGTCCCCGACGGCCGCATGCCCACCGTGCTGTACGCCCCCACCTGGGAGGGCTGGGACGGCAACCCCGGCAACACCTCGCTGGTCCTGGCCGGCGAGAACATCGTGAAGAAGCTGGTGACCGCCGACCCGCCGGTCCGCGTGCTGTACAAGCCGCACCCGTTCACCGGCACCGTCAGCAAGGAGGCGGGCGCCGCCCACCAGCGGATCACCGCCCTGGTCGAGAAGTCCGCCGTGTCCCGCTCGACGGAGAGCCGTTTCACCGTCGACACCGCCGCTCAGGCCCGTGCCAAGGCCGAGCTGACCCGGATCGAGGCCCGGCTCGCGGAGCTGACCGGAGGCTCCGACAAGGGCGACGAGGCCGTGGCCAGCCGCGACGGCGTGGTCGATGTCCAGAAGCACGAGGAGGTCGCCCGGCTGCGCACCGAGTGGAACGCCGCCTACTGGGCGTCGGTCCCCGACTGGGAGCACCGGGTCGTCACGGGCGCCGAGCCGCGCCTGTACGACTGCTTCAACGTCTCCGACGCGATGGTCTCCGACATCTCCAGCGTCGTCTCCGACTTCATCGCCAGCGGCAAGCCCTACGCGGTCACCGACTCGGCGGAGCTGGGCGCGGAGGAGTTCAAGCGGCAGAACACCGCGGTGCGCGCCGCGGTGATCCTCGACAACAGCGCGGACGCGCTCGGCGGACTGCTCGACGCCGTCCGCGACCCGGCCGCCGACCCGCTGGCCAAGGACCGCGGGGAGCTGAAGCGGTACCTGCTCGGCCCGGACGAGCCGACCTCCATCGAGCAGTTCAACGGCGCCGTCGCGGCCCTCGCCCGCAAGGCCGAGACCCGCAACGCGGGCCAGGAGTCCCGCATCGTGGCCGGCGGCCCCGACGTGGAGCTGGCGGACGCACTGCCCGGCCGGCGCACCAACGGCGACGCGGACGGCACCGCGGCCGTCTGACCCGCCCCAGCGCCCTGAACGGCCCGGCCCCCGAGGAGCTGATCCTCGGGGGCCGGGCCGTTCCCATGTCCTCCGCCAGTACACCGCCCACGTGACGTGACGCGTATCACAAAGATATCGGCGGGCAACCGATACGTGGGATCGGCCGTCTAACGGGTAGCCAATGGGCCGATACGGGGGAAATATCTCTTGACGAGGGGGAAAAGTGACCGGGACGCAACCTGATGTCACTGTGATCATCGGGGCGTACGAAGCGATGCCGTACCTGGTCGAGTGCCTGGCATCCGTCGAGGCGCAGACCATCGACCCGGCGCGCATCGAGGTCATCGCCGTCGACGACGGCTCCACGGACGGCACCGGGGACCACCTGGAGCAGTTCGCCGCCCGCGCCCCCATGTCCGTGACCGTGATCCGGCAGCAGAACTCCGGCGGCCCCAGCGGCCCCCGCAACGTCGGCCTCGGCAAGGCCGCCGGGCGCTACGTGTTCTTCCTCGACGCCGACGACCGGCTCGGCCCCGAGGCCCTGGAGCGCATGGTCGCCATGGCCGACCGGAGCTCCACGGACGTGGTCCTCGGCCGTATCGAGGGCGTCAACCGAGGCGCTCCCAAGTCGATGTGGCACAGGACGCTGGAGCGTACCGACGTCTTCTCCTCCAACATCAAGTTCACGCTCAGCGCGCAGAAGCTGTTCCGCCGCGCGTTCCTGGAACGCCACGGCATGCGCTTCGACGAGTCCCTGTACACCGGCGAGGACGCGCTGTTCACCATGGAGGCGTACCTCCGCGCGGACGGCGTCTCCGTCCTCGCCGACTACACCTGCTACTACCTGGTCGGCCGCGACGACGGCAAGCACGTCACCAAGAGCGGCACCTACGTCCTGCGCTTCGACTCCGCGCGCTCCCTGATGGGGCTCATCGCGGAGCTGGTCCCCGCCGGCGACAGGCGCGACGAGCTGATGGTCCGCCCGTTCACCGTGACGCTGCTGCCGCAGTTCGGGCCGCGCTGGCTGAAAAACAGCGAAAAGGTCCGGCGCCGCAAGCTGGAACTGGCCCGGCCCCTCATGGACGCGTACTGGTCCGAGGGCGTCGCCCGTTTCCTGAAGGTCCACGAGCGGCTGCGGCTGCACCTGGTGGCGGCCGGGCGCGGCGACCTGCTGACGGACGTCGTCGAGTTCATCCGCGCCGACAAGGAGCCGGCCGCCCTCCTGGAGGAGGGCGGCCGCCACCTGTACCTGGGCTACCCGCACTTCCGGGACCGCGCGGCGGGCATCCCCGACGAGGTCTACCGCGCGGGAGGACGCGAGGCGCGCGCCTTCCCCGGCTACGTCGGGCAGCGGGCGGACTCGCTGCTGCGCCGGGCGGTACGCCTCGCGCGCCGGGTCCTGCCGGCCTCCCGTGACCTCACCGGTGGTGACCGGCACGCGGCGGCGTGACCGACCGGGCCGACGCGGCCGGGACCTCCTGCCGCTGACCGGGCAGCTCCGCCGCGAGCCGCCCGGCCGCCC
>NZ_JAVRHI010000390.1:0-64363 GCF_034105845.1 Streptomyces sp. CRN 30
CTGCTCGGCGACCGGGTCGCCCGGCTCGTCGCCGGCCGGCACGCGCCGGGCGCCGTGGACGACGACGTGCGCCGGCTGCGGGAGGCGGCGGAGGAGGCCCGTACCGCCGTCTTCGACGCCGGGGTCCCGGAGGACTGGCGCACGGTCCTCGAACTGGTGGCGGCGCGCGGCGCGCGGACGGGTTCCGGCGGCCGGCCGCGCGCCGCGGGGGCTCACCACTTGCCGGGCGCGTAGTCCTTCATGAAGACGCCGTACAGGTCCTCGCCCGCCTCGCCGCGCACGACCGGGTCGTATACGCGGGCCGCTCCGTCGACCAGGTCGAGCGGGGCGTGGAAACCCTCCTCGGCGAGGCGCAGCTTGTCGTAGTGGGGGCGTTCGTCGGTGATCCAGCCGGTGTCGACCGAGGTCATCAGGATGCGGTCGGCCTCGAACATCTCCTGGGCGCTGGTCCGCGTCACCATGTTCATGGCCGCCTTGGCGGCGTTGGTGTTGGGGTGGCCCGCGCCCTTGTAGCCGCGGCCGAACACCCCCTCCATCGCGGAGACGTTGACGACGTAGGCGCGGCCCGAGACGGCCTTGCGGGCGGCCTCGGCCATCGCCGGGCGCAGGGCGCTGATCAGGATGAACGGCGCCGTGTAGTTGCACAGCTGGGTCTCGAGCAGCTCCACCGGGGAGATCTGCTCGATGGTCTGCACCCAGGTGTTGGTGTCGACGACGTCGGGGACCAGGCCGCCCGCGTCGATGGCGGTGCCGTCGCGGTGCCGGACGACGCTGGCGTTGCCGCCGACGAGCGCCAGGTCGGCCACCGCCTGCGCGTCGAGACCGCTGACCCCGGCGGGCAGCGCGGTCAGTCCGTCGACCGAGCCGGAGTCGAAGGCGCCGATGACGTGCCGGGCGGGCAGTTCACCGGCGGGCAGGGGGGCGCTCTCGCCCTCGACGAGCGCCGCGTAGGCGGAGGGCAGCCGGCGCACGGTCTGGGTGGCGTTGTTGATCAGGATGTCGAGCGGTCCCGCGGCGGTCACCCGCTCGCCCAGCGCGACGACCTGGGCGGGGTCGCGCAGGTCGATGCCGACGACCTCCAGGCGGTGGATCCAGTCCGCGGAGTCGTCCATGGCCTTGAAGCGGCGGACGGCGTCCTTGGGGAACCGGGTGGTGATGGTGGTGTGGGCGCCGTCGCGCAGCAGCCGCAGCGCGATGTACATGCCGATCTTCGCGCGGCCGCCGGTGAGCAGGGCGCGCTTGCCGGTGAGGTCGGCGCGGGCGTCGCGCCGCATCCGGTTCTCGGCGGCGCACGAGGGGCAGAGCTGGTGGTAGAAGTAATCGACCTGGACGTAGCGCTGCTTGCAGGTGTAGCAGGAGCGGGGGCGCTGGAGTATCCCCGCGATGGTGCCCTCCTCCGTGCGGGAGGAGGGCAGCAGCCCCTCGGTCTCGTCGTCGATGCGCTCGGCCGAGCCGGTGGCGGTGGCCTCGGTGACCGCCTTGTCGTGGGCGGTCTTGGCGGCCCGGCGCTCCTGGCGGCGGCGCTGCTTTACCGTGCGGTAGATCGCCGCGGTGGCCCGGCGCACCAGGATCGCGTCCGGGTGGTCGACCTCCAGCCCGTCGAGTTCCTCCAGCACGCCGAGGCAGACGGCGAGCCGCTCGGGGTCGATGCCGGGACCGTACGCGGGTGCGAGCGCCCCGTCCGTGGTCGCCGAACCGTCCTGTGTCACCGTCATCGCCGCTGCCGTTCCCTGGTCTGCTCGCGGCGCTCCGACTCGCGTCCGCTTTCGAAGCGTGGATTTTACGCGAGCGGGGGGACCGGCCGCCAAACCCGGCGGTTCAGGGGCCGCAGGCCGCGATCAGCGCCGCCACCTCCTCGGTCACCGCGCGGGCGAACCGGTCGAGGTCCGGTACGGCCTCGGCGTCCGCGACCAGTCCGTAGTGGACCCGCCCCCGGTACGTCGAGACCGCGACGGCGAGTGCGTGGCCGCGGGCCAGCGGCGCGAACGGACAGATCTCGGTGAGCGGGTGACCGCCGAGCCGCAGGCCGAGGCTGGGCAGGGGCACGCTGGTGACCAGGATGTCGAACCAGAGCCGCGCGGCCTGGCTCACCAGGGGGCCGCCGAGCCGGTGGCCGAGCGCCGGGACGTGGTCGGCGAGGAGCGCGACGGCGCCGGCGCCCCGGGCGGGCCCGGCGTCCTTGTTGCGGTCCATGGCGGTGCGCACCGAGCCGAGCCGGGAGAGCGGGTCGGCGTCGCAGACGGGGAGCCGTATCAGATAGCCGGAGAGCCGGTTGCCCTGCGGGTGGGCGGAGCGCGGGCGGCGCTGGGAGACGGGGATGAGGGCGCGGGGCGCGACCCCCGCGCTGCCGTCGCCGCGCTCGTCCAGCCAGCGGCGCAGGGCGCCCGCGACGATCGCGATCAGTACGTCGTTGACGGTGCCGCCGGCGGCCTTGCGGACCCGGTGCACGTCGTCGAGGTCGAGCACGACACCGGCGGTGCGGCGGGTGCCGGAGGCTTCGGCGGCCAGCGCGGAGGAGGAGCGCACGTCGAGGCCGGAGAGGGCGACGGAGGCGCCGATGCCGACGGCGCGGCCCGCGTCGGAGACGGCGCCGCGCACCGCTCCCGGCAGCCTGCGCACGTCGGGCAGGAGTCCGCGGCGGGGTGGCGCGGGCCGGGACCGGGGCGCGGGCATGTCGATCGGGTCGAGGACGGCGGCGGCCAGCGTCAGGGCCCTGAGTCCGTCGGCGAGGGCGTGGTGGAACTTGAACAGCACGGCGAAGGAGGTGCCGTCCTCGCCCGGCAGCACGTGGGCCTCCCACGGCGGGCGCTCGCGGACCAGCGGGCGCTGCATGAGCCGGCCGGCGACGGCGTGGAAGTCGCGGGTCGGGGCGTGCAGCCGTACGTGGTCGAGGGGGTCGAAGCCGGGGGCCGGTACGCGGGCGGCGCCGCCGAAGGAGAACGGGCGGCGCAGCGCGAGCGGCGGCTGCCACACGTCCCGGATGCGCATCCGCAGGCCGGGGACGCCGGCCGCGCGCGAGGCGAGCAGGTCGGCGGCGTGGGCGCCGGCGGTGGGTGAGTGGGCCGTGAAGACGCCGAGCGCCCCGAGGTGCATGGGGTGCTCGGCGGTCTCGATGTTCCAGAACGCCAGATCGAGGGGAGCGAGCAGGTCGGAAGTCAAGGGCTTGCCTCGCATCGATGACGGCAGTGGAGACAAGCAGTCAATCGCTCCCCGACGATTACGGTCAAGTACGATCAAGCTACGCACAGTTAACAACGCATTACGTCCCGCCCCTCGGGGAAGGGGCGGGACTCCTGTGGCGCCTGTGATTACGTCAGCGCAGGTGGCGCCGCCTGTGGTGAGGTTCCCCACCCGGACGGCTGCGGGCCGACCGTGAACGCGAGCGAGCGCGTCGAGCGCAGCGCGTCGGTGGTCAGCCAGGTCCGCGCGTACGCCGTGCCGTCGGTGCGGGCCGACTGCACATAGCGGTCGGTGTCCGAGGTGCCGGGCGCCGTGACGGTCAGGGCGCCGCGCGGGTAGTACCGGCGGTCCAGGGTCAGGTCGACCCGGTCGAAGACGGGCGTGGACAGGCCCCAGGTGTCGTAGCCGGGCTGGATCGGGAAGATCCCGATCGAGGACAGGACGTTCCAGGCGGACATGGTGCCGAGGTCGTCGTTGCCGGTCATACCGGTCGGGGTGTCGGTGAAGAGGGTCAGCGCCGCGTGCACCACGTCGGTGGTCTTCCAGGGCTGCCCGGTGGAGAGGTAGGTGTACGGGGCGATGAGGTCGGGTTCGTTCTGCGGGTTGTACTTGTCGGCGTTGTAGTAGTCGTACGGCCCGTTGACCCACACCTCGCGGGCGGTGCCCGCCGGGTCTGCCAGCAGCTGCTCGTAGGCGAAGAACGAGTCGAGGCGCTCGTTCGCGGCGCCGGTGCCGCCGATCAGGTCGATCATGCCGGGCAGGTCCTGCGGGACGAGCCACTGGTACTGCCAGGCGGTGCCCTCGTGGAACCCCTCGCTCTGCGCCGGGTCGGCGGGCCCGGTGAAGGCGCCGGAGGCGTCGCGGGCGCGGAAGAAGCCGGTCGAGGCGTCGAAGACGGTGCGGTAGTTCCGCGCGCGGGCGGCGTACCGCTCGGCGTCCTCGTCGTGGCCGAGGTCGCGTGCCATCCGCGCGAGCATCGCGTCGGACAGGGCGTACTCAAGGGTGGCGGAGGCGCCGTGGTCGTAGTCGGAGTCGCCGGGCTTGGCGTGCGGGCGGCCCTTGACGTACGGGGCGTAGCCTTCGGCGAGGTACTCCCGGTTGGCCTCCCGGCCGACGGCCGGTGAGCCGGCGGGCGGCACCCCGTCGGCGTTCTTCTTGAGCGCCTCGTACACCCGCTCCTCATAGCCCTTCAGCAGCCCCTGCTGATAGGCGTTGGTGAGGAAGGGGGTGACCGGGTCGCCGGTCATGATGTTGGTCTCGACGGTGCCGTAGCCCCACTTGGGCAGCCAGCCGCTCTCCTCGTCGATCAGCAGCACGGAGATCGCCATGTCGCGGGCCTCGCGGGGCGCGAGCAGCGACAGCAGCTGGGACTGGGTGCGGTAGGTGTCCCACAGCGACCAGTTCTGGTAGTACGTGAAGCCCTCGGCGCGGTGGATCTCCTGGTCCCAGCCGGTGTAGCGGCCGTCCACGTCGCTGCCGGTGTTCGGCGCGAGGAAGGACCGGTACAGGGACGAGTAGAAGGTGCGGCGCAGGGTGTCGTCGCCGCCCCGGACGCGGACGTCGTCGAGGCGGTCCTCCCAGGTGCGCTCGGCCGCACGGTGGACGGCGTCGAAGGAACGGCCGCCCTCGGCGCGGAGGTTGAGCGCGGCGCCGCGCGCGTCGACGTAGCTGAGGCTGGTGGTCGCCTCGACGGTGCGGTCCTCCGTGGTGTCGAAGCGCAGGTAGGCGCCGTCGGTGCCGGTCTTCGCGCCGGCGGTGACGGTGGAGTCCTCCCAGGTGCCGTACGCGGTGAACGGCCGGTCGAACCGGGTGAGGGTGTGGACGGTGTACGGCTCGGTGTCCTGGCAGAAGCCGCTGCCGGTGATGCTGGTGCGCACGGTGCGGCTGTCGAGGATCTCGACCTTCGTGGCCACCGTCCGGTGCAGCGACTGGCCGGCGTTGAGCAGCACGTTGGCCTTGTCGGTGGCGGGGAAGGTGTAGCGCTGCACGCCGGTGCGCGCCGTGGCCGTCAGTTCGGCCTCGATGCCGGAGTCCAGGCCGACGCGGTAGTAGCCGGGGCTCGCGGACTCGTCGTCGTGGCTGAATCCGGCGGCGTACTCGGTGTAGTCCGTCTCGGTGACGTCACCGGTGGTCGGCAGGACCGGGAGGTCGCCGCCGAGGCCGCAGCCCACACCGGAGAGGTGGACCAGGGAGAAGCCCCTGACGTGGTCGTCGGAGTAGTCGTAGCCGACGTTGTGGCCGGTGTCCGGGGAGAGCTGCACCATGCCGAAGGGGACGGCGGCGCCGGGGTAGGTGTTGCCCTCGTTCTCCGTGCCGATGAAGGGGTTGACCAGGTCGGTCAACCGGCCGTCAAGGGGGGTCACCGCGTGGGCGGAGGGGCCGGCGAGGGCGGTGCCGAGCAGGGCGGCGATCGCCGCCGCGCCGCGCAGTCGGTGGGTCCATCTCATAGGGGGTGCCTCCAGCTTCGGTGCCGGGTGCGGGGCCGTGGGGGCTGGTCGCGCAGTTCCCCGCGCCCCTCAGGGACGTCACCGCACCCGGCGTTTCGTCGTTCCGTCAGGCGCAGCCGGCGGGGGTCGGCCGGGAGATGTCGGCTATCAGCTGCTCATGGGCCGCCCGCAGGCGTTGCACATCGGGCTTGACCACCTTGCGGTCGTAGGTCAGCAGGCCGTTCAGCTCGCCCTCGACGTCCGTGATCTGGGTGTAGACGGCTCCGTTGCCGCCCTCGCAGGCCAGGGCGTGGACCTCGTCGAGCTTGGTGAGGTAGTCGTCGGTGTACGTCGCCGGGTCGACGTCGACGTAGGACTGCTGGACGGACCAGGCGTGGCCCGGGACCGCGAGGCCGAGGCCGCCGTACTCGCCGCTGACGAGGGCCCGTTCACCGTCCGGGGACGGCGGCAGGGCGGGGCTGGGGTAGCCGTGCTCGTCCATGATGTCGCCGGCCCCTCCGTCCGCGCCGAGGTTGAGCCCGGACTGGTTGTTGACCAGGCGGGTGGTGTCCCAGGACTTGGCCTGCTCGGCGATCCGGCCGATGTCGTACTGGCCCCAGCCCTCGTTGAAGGTGACCCACATGATGACCGACGGGCTGCTGATGTGCTCGTCGATGATCTCCTTCATCTCGCGCTCGTACTCGGCGCGGGCGGCGGTGGAGGGGGTCTTGCCCGCCGTCATGGCCGGCATGTCCTGCCAGACCAGCAGGCCCAGTCTGTCCGCCCAGTAGAACCAGCGGTCGGGCTCGACCTTGATGTGCTTGCGGACCGAGTTGAAGCCCATCTCCTTGTGCGCCTTCAGGTCGGACGCGAGGGCCTCGTCGGTGGGCGCGGTGTGCAGGCCGTCGGGCCAGAACCCCTGGTCGAGGGTGGCCATCAGGAAGACCGGCTCGCCGTTGAGGAGGGTGCGCGGGGTGCCGTTCACCTTCTCCACGGAGACGGAGCGCATACCGAAGTAGCTGCCGACGCGGTCCTTGCCGACGGTGACGTCGAGGTCGTAGAGGAAGGGGTCGTCGGGCGACCACAGGCGTGGGTCGGTGATCCTGAGGGTGAGCGGGGTGCCGGTGCGGCCGGTGGCCGTGGCGACCTTGCGCTTGCCCTGGTAGGCGGTGGCGGTGACCTTCACACCGGCGCGTACGCCCTGGGGTTCGACGGTCAGGGTGGAGGCGTCGACATCGGGGGTGAGCTTGAGGGTGTCGACGTGGTCGGCGGCGACCGGCTCCATCCACACCGTCTGCCAGATGCCGGAGGACGGGGTGTACCAGATGCCGCTCGGGTCCAGGCGCTGCTTGCCGAGCGGCGGGTTCTCGCCGTCGGCGGCGTCGGTCGGGTCGTAGACGCCGACGATCAGCTCCTGAGTGCGGCCGGGCTTCAGCGCGTCGGTGATGTCGGCGCCGAACTTGTCGTAGCCGCCCTTGTGGCCGGCGACCTTCACGCCGTTGACGTAGACCTCGGACTGCCAGTCGACGGCGCCGAAGTTGAGCTTCAGGCGCTTGCCGGAGCCGATGTCCCAGTTCTTCGGCACGGTGAAGGTGCGGCGGTACCACATGCGGTCCTCGTGCCGTTCCAGGCCGGAGAGCTGGGACTCCACCGGGTACGGGACCAGGACGCGCTCCGCGAGGTCCTCGCCGACGGGCGGCTGCTCGCCGGCCTCGGCGGCGGCGAACTGCCAGCGCCCGTTGAGGCTCTGCCACGCGTCCCGGGTGAGCTGCGGGCGCGGGTACTCGGGCAGCGCGTTGTCCGGTCCGACCTCGTCGGCCCACTCGGTGCGCAGCTCGTAGGTGGAGCGGTTGGTGCCGCTCGCCCAGAAGGCGTTGACAACGTTGCCATCGGCTGTCGTCAGGCCACCCTCACCGTCGTAGCGGATGTCGGCGGTGCCCGGCGCCGTGCCGGTCCTGTCACCGACGACCGGTTCGTCGAGGGCGACGAGGAGGGCGGCCGGGTCCGCGGGGTCGGTCCGGGCCTCGCCCAGCGGCCAGGTGGCGCCGCCGATCACCGCTTCGAGGTGGTCGGTGAAGCCGGCCGGGGGCGCGGTGAGCGGGTGGGCGAAGCCCAGCTTGAGGGTGCGGCCGGTGGCCTGGACCTCGGCGGAGGTCGCCCCGTCGTAGTCGAAGCCCTCGGGCAGCCGGAACGCGGACTGCGGGACGGCCTCCTTGGCTCCGCCGGGCTCGGTCCAGCGCAGATGCAGGTTGGAGCCGCCGTAGTGCTCGAAGTACTCCAGCTTGATGTCGTACGACTCCCCCGCCGTCAGCTCGATCGGCTCGGCGGTCTGTTCCTTGTCCCAGTCGTCGACCCAGTGGTCGATGGCGAGCCGGCCGCCGATCCACAGGCGGAAGCCGTTGTCGCCGATGACGGAGAAGGTGTGCGGGCCGGTCTCCTCGGGGACCAGCCGTCCGGTCCAGCGGACGCTGACGTCGTCGGACTGTCCGGTGGCGAACTTCAGGCGCGACTCCAGGTTGTCGAAGTCGAGCCGCGGGTCGAAGCCGGTGGCCTTCAGCCGGTCGAAGTCGAAGGCGCCGGGTGCGGACTGGGTGTAGTACTCACCCTTGAGGCCCTGGATCTCCGCGGCGGCGCGGGCGGTGGCGTCGGGGGCGGCGGCCGCTCCCGCGGCGGGGACGGCGGCGAGTCCGCCGACGCCGAGCGCCGCCGCGAGCAGCAGGGCCAGACGGTCTCTGAGTCGTCTGATGCGCACGGATCCTCTCCTTCGAGGTTTTCCGGGTTCTCCGAGGTCTGTCGGGTCTTCCCTCGGCACATCGAGGTACTTCATTACATCGATGTAACGGCAGACACGACAGACGCATGACAACACGGATTCCGTTTGACGTCCAGGGACATGACAAGACATGGGTTCCGGGGCGCGTGGTACCCGGGTCGCGCCCGCGCGCCGGCCCGACCGACCGGGACGGCGCGCGGTGCACCGGCCGGGCAGCGCACGGGACTGCCCGGCCGGAGTCGGTCACTCGGGGGCGCGGCTCACGGGACCCGCTGGCCCTTGCCCAGGGCGATCACCCCGGCCTTGGAGACCGTGTACAGCTCGGCGTCCCGCTCGGGGTTGACGCCGATCGTCGCGCCCGGCGGCACCTGGACGTTCTTGTCCAGCACCGCGCCGCGCACCACCGCGCCCCGGCCGATGTGCACGTTGTCGTGGAGCACCGAGCCCTGCACCACCGCGCCCGGGTCGACCACGACCCCCGGCGACAGCACCGACCGGGTCACCTGTCCCCGGATCAGACACCCCGCGCTGATGATCGACTCGCTCGCGATGCCGCCGGCGTTGAACCGCGCGGGCGAGAGCTGCCCGGAGGAGGTGTAGATCGGCCACTGCCGGTTGTAGAGGTTGAAGGCGGGGCGCTCGGCGATCAGGTCCATGTGGGCGTCGTAGTAGGCGTCGAGGGTGCCCACGTCGCGCCAGTACCCCTGGTCGCGCATGGTCTCCCCCGGCACGTGGTTGGCGCTGAAGTCGTACAGCGCCGCCTCGCCCCGGTCGGTGAGCTGGGGCAGGATCGAACCGCCCATGTCGTGCACGGAGTTGTCGTCCTCGGCGTCCCGGTTCAGCGCGTCGATGAGGGCCTTGGTGGTGAAGACGTAGTTGCCCATCGAGGCGAACACGCACTGCGGGTCGTCGACCAGCCCCGGGGGGTCGACGGGCTTCTCCAGGAAGCTCTCCACGGTCCGCCCGTCGCTGCCCGGGGTGATCACGCCGAACGACGAGGACTCGGCGCGCGGCACCCGGATGCCGGCCACGGTGGCGCCCGCGCCGGACTCGATGTGCTGGGCGATCATCTGGCGCGGGTCCATGCGGTACACGTGGTCGGCGCCGAACACCGCGACGTACTCGGGCTGTTCGTCGTGGACGAGGTTGAGCGACTGCAGGATGGCGTCGGCGCTGCCGAGGTACCAGCGGGGCCCGAGGCGCTGCTGGGCCGGGACCGGGGTGACGTAGTTGCCGAGCAGGCTGGACATCCGCCAGGTGGTGGTGACGTGCCGGTCCAGCGAGTGCGACTTGTACTGCGTGAGCACGCAGACGCGCAGGATGTCGCCGTTGACCAGGTTGGAGAGCACGAAGTCGACCAGCCGGTACGTGCCCCCGAACGTCACCGCCGGTTTGGCGCGGTCCGCGGTCAGCGGCATCAGCCGCTTGCCCTCTCCGCCCGCCAGGACGATGCCGAGCACCGAAGGACCTCCACGACGCATGGCCGCTCCCCTCCACCCTCCGTGTGGCCCGCTTCTGCCCCGGGCCCGACCGCCTACGCCTGTTCCGGCGCGTCGCTGCGCCTCTTCGGCACGTCGCTACGCCTGTTTCAGCACGTCGCTACGCCTGTTTCAGCACGTCCTCGTAGAGCCGGACCGTACGGCGGGCGACCGCGTCCCAGCCGAACTCGGTCACCGCCCGCTCCCGTCCCGCCTCGCCCATCCGCCGGGCACCGGCCGGGTCGCCGACGACCTCGTCCAGGGCTCGGGCGAGCCCCGCCTCGAAGGCGTCGTCCACGTCGACGAGTACCCCCGTCGCGCCGTCCGTCACCACCTCGGGGATGCCGCCGACCCGCGAGGCGACGACGGGGGTGCCGCACGCCATCGCCTCCAGGTTGACGATGCCCAGCGGCTCGTAGACCGACGGGCAGACGAACACGGCGGCGTGGGTGAGGAGTTGGACGACCTCGGGCCGGGGCAGCATCTGCGGTATCCAGTGCACGCCCTCGCGGGCCCGGCCCAGTTCGCCGAACAGGTCGCGGAACTCCCGGTCGATCTCCGGGGTGTCGGGCGCTCCGGCGCACAGCACGACCTGGACGCGCGGATCGATGTCCCGTACCGCGCGCAGCAGGTGGGGCACGCCCTTCTGGCGGGTGATGCGGCCGACGAAGAGCACGTACGGGCGGGAGCGGTCCACGCCGATGCGGTCCAGGACGTCGGTGGCCGGGTCGGGCCGGTAGACGCGGGTGTCGATGCCGTTGTGCACGACGTGCACGCGGTCGGGCTCCAGCGCCGGGTAGCAGGCGAGGATGTCGTCGCGCATCGCGCCGGAGACGGCGATCACCGCGTCCGCGGACTCCACGGCGGTGCGCTCGGCCCAGCCCGACAGGGCGTAGCCGCCGCCCAGTTGCTCGGCCTTCCAGGGGCGCAGCGGCTCCAGGGAGTGGGCGGTCATGACGTGCGGGACGCCGTGCAGCAGCTTGGCGAGGTGGCCGCCCATGTTGGCGTACCAGGTGTGGGAGTGGACCAGTTCGGCGGCGGAGAGGGCGTCGGCCATCGCGAGGTCCACGGAGAGGGTGCGCAGCGCGTCGTTGGCTCCGTCCAGCGCGGACCAGGGCCGGTGGCGCAGGACGCCCGAGCCGTCGGCGCCGGACGCCTCGCCCCAGCAGTGCACGTCGAGATCGACGAGGGCGGACAGCTCCCGGGCGAGGAACTCCACGTGGACGCCGGCGCCGCCGTACACGTCCGGGGGGTACTCCCGGGTCAGCAGACCTACACGCACCCCGGAACCTCCTGTCTCGGCGGCTGGCTCCCTATGGTCACCCAGCGGGGGCCCGGGGGGAAGAGTGCGGGGGGTTCCCGCGTGGGGCGGTGGCCGGGGGGCGGGGCGGCCGGGTGAAGCAGCAGTCGCCGCAGAGGCCGCCGCCGGGGACGCGGTAGTAGAGGCAGCAACTGCGGCGCCGGAAGGCGGGGGTGGTGGTCGCCGCTCCGGTGAGGCGGGGGTGGGTGAGGAGTTCCGCGGCGAGGGCGCGGGTCCGCGCGGCGGTGTGCGGGCGGTCCCGCTCACGGGACCACCGGGTGAGCTCGCGGGCGGTCGCCGCCAGGGCCGAGGCCGCGTTGCCCCACAGCAGGCCCTCCGCGATCCGGTACCGGGCGCGCAGCGCCGCCGCCAGCGGCGCGAGGTGGCCGTCGAGGACGACCCGGGCGACGGTCGCCGCGTCGCCGGGCAGCGGACGCACCTCGGTCAGCCACAGGTCGTCGGGTGCGGAGGCCATGGGGTCCCAGCGCAGCAGGGACGGGTCGAGGTCGGGGACCCCGCCGTACAGCGCGGCGCTGCCGAGGGCCACCGACCACAGCCGGGCCGCGAGCCCCTGGTGCGCCACCGAGGCGGCGACCCTCGGTTCGGGCGCGCGCAGCGCGTCGCCGACCCGGCGGACGCGGCGGGTGAGGGGGTCGTCGTCGCGGGGGCCGCCGCGGCCGTAGGCGTGCGCGAGGGCCGGCAGGGGCCGGGGCGGCGGTCCCTGGGCGCGCAGCGCGAAGAAGCCGCCGAGGGCGGCGAGGGCGGCGAGGTCCCGGTCGGAGGGGGCGGGGGCGCGGTCGGGGGCGGGGTCCACCGGGTCAGTAGTACCAAGCGGGGGCCGGGTGCGGCAGGCCGGGTACGGTGAGCGGCGGACCGGCCTCCCCGTCCGCCTTCCGACGGAGTACCGGGCCGTCCGCTCCGCCCGCATACCCACCCTGGGGAGGAACATCCGGGGCCCGTACTCCATCGGCAGTATGACGCAATGAGTGCTCAGGGCTGACGACGGGAAGTTCCGCGCGCGGCATGGTGTTGGTTATGGAAGCCGACCGTTCGCCGTGCCGGTCCGGACCGACCCGGTCCGGCCGTCGCCCCACGCAGAGGAGCAGCCGATGAGCGCCCTCGCGCTGTCCGTGGTGCTGTCCCTCGTGTCCGCCGTCGCCTACGCGGGCGGGGCCATCGTGCAGGAGCAGGTCGCGCTGGCGTGCCCCGACCGGCAGTACGCGCCGATGCGCCGGCCCGGCTGGTGGGCGGCGGTCGCCCTGAACGGACTCGGCGGCCTGCTGCACGTGGTCGCTCTCGCCTACGGCCCGCTCAGCCTCGTACAGCCGCTGGGCGCGCTGACCATCGTGTTCGCGCTGCCGATGGCGGCGCTCTTCGTACGGCGCAGGGCCGGCGCGACGGCCTGGCGCGGCGCGATCATGGCGACGGTCGGCCTCGCGGGTCTGCTGGCGCTGGTCGGCTCGGCGGACTCCCGTTCCCTGAGCATGCCCGAGCGCACGGCGGTGGCCCTGGCGACCGCGGGCGCGGTGGTGGCGCTGATGATCGCGGCGCGGGCCGCCCACCGGCACCCGGCGGTGCGCAGCGCGCTGCTGGCGACCGCGTCCGGTGTCGCCTTCGGCATGTCGTCGGTGTTCACCAAGACCGTCGCGGTCGACTGGGCGGGCGGGGTGTCGGCGGGCGACCTGCCGTCCCTGGCGGTGATCGGCGTGCTGGCCACGGCGGGCATGCTGCTCTCCCAGGCGTCCTACCGGGGCGCGGGCCTGGCCGCGCCGCTGGCCACGCTGACCGTGGTGAATCCCGTGGTGGCCGCGGCCGTCGGGATCACGATGTTCGGCGAGACGTTCCGCTACGGCACGGCGGGCACGGTGCTCGCCCTGGGCTGCGGCGTGGTGGCCGCGGGCGGCCTGATCCTGCTGACGACGGAGCGTATCGCCCGTACGGAGCGGGAGGGTTCCGCGAGCGGCCGGGAGGACGGCGGGAGCGGCACGGCGGCTACGGCCGTGCCGCCGGCGCGTTCGGTGCCGCCGGTGCCTTCGGTGCCGCCGACGTCTTCTGTGCCTTCGGCCGTGGGCGTCCCGTCCGGCGCCTCGCTGGTGCCCGTCCCCCGCCGGGACCGTGAGCGGGTCAGATCGTGACGCCGCCGGCCCGCAGGTAGGCCAGCGGGTCCACGTCCGTGCCGAAGCCGGGCCCGGTCCGCACCTCGAAGTGGAGGTGGGGGCCCGTGCTGTTGCCGGTGGACCCGGAGCGGCCGATGCGCTGGCCCGCGCCTACGCTCTGCCCGTCCTTCACGGAGATCGCGGACAGGTGCGCGTACTGGCTGTACCGGCCGTCACCGTGCCGGACGACCACCTGGTAGCCGAAGGAGCCCTCCCAGCCGGCGCTGACCACGCGGCCCGCGGCGACGGACTTCACCGACGTGCCGGTGGGCACGGGGAAGTCGACACCGGTGTGGTACCCCTGTGACCAGGAGGAACCCGACTGGTGGTAGGGCGTACCGGTGCCCGCGTCGACGGGGGCGACCATGGAATGCCCGCTGCCGGACTTCTTCTCGGTCTTCTTCTCCGACTTCTTCTCGGCCTGCCGCTGCTTGGCCGAGGAGTCCTTGCGCTCCGCCTTGCTCTGCTGCTTGCTCTGCTGCTTGCTCTGCGACGTGCTCGAAGCCTTGCCGGTGAGCGACAGCCGCTGGCCCGGCAGGATCATGTCGGGGTCGGCGCCGACCTCGCCGCGGTTGGCCGCGTAGAGCCGCTCCCAGCCGCCGCGTACGCGCTGGTCGTCCGCGATGCCGGAGAGGGTGTCGCCGGAGATGACGGTGTACATCCGGGACCGGCCGGCCCGGGACTGCGGGGTCGTCTGCGGCTGGACGTCGGCCGCGGCCTCCTCGGCGGCCGTCGATGCCTTCTTCTCACCGCTCCCGCCGTTCTCCGTGCCCTTCGTGTCCTTCGTGTCCTTCTTCGTGTCCTTCTTCGCCGCAGCGCTCTTGCCGCTGCCGCCCGCCGGGTGGATGTCGGGGGCGTCGCTACCGCGGGTCAGCCCGGCGCGGGACGAGCAGACCGGCCAGGCACCGGGGCCCTGTCCGTCCAGGACCTTCTCCGCCACGGCGATCTGCTGGTCCCTGGTGGCCAGGTCCGCGCGCGGCGCGTACCGCGTGCCGCCGAACGCCTCCCAGGTGGACTGGGTGAACTGCAGGCCGCCGTAGAAACCGTTGCCCGTGTTGATGTCCCAGTCGCCGGTCGACTCGCAGGCGGCGACCTTCTCCCAGGTCTCGACGTCGGCCGCGTGCACGGTGCCGGTGCCGATGAGCGGGAGCGCCATCCCGGCCCCGCCCGCGGTGACCGTCAGCGAGGCGCGGTTGATCCTGTTCGGCTGATACCGGCGGTGCCGGCCGCGTACGGCCATGGAGGTCCCCCTCGACACTGGGTCAGGAGCTGGGTCATGGAGCGGCAAAGGTAAGCGCTGCGATCGAGCCATGACAATACGGCTCTCGCCCGCGCGTTGCGGCGAAGTGGCGCAGAACCGGCGCTCGTTGGCCGGATGACACGCGTGCCGGTTGAGGCGTGGGGCCCCCGCCGTGCGTATCGGTGTACGTCGGTCCCGGACGTGCGGCAGGGGTACCGGCACGTCAGGATGGTCGGGCGGCCGTAGGCTGGCGAGCACGACCGGCACCACAGACACCCAGGTCACTAGGAGCCAACGCACATGAGCACTACAGCGCAGATCGGCGTCACGGGTCTCGCGGTCATGGGCCGCAACCTCGCCCGGAACTTCGCCCGCAACGGGTACACGGTGGCGTTGCACAACCGGACCGCGTCGAAGACACACGCGCTGGTGGACGAGTTCGGGGACGAGGGCACGTTCGTCGCCACGGAGACCGCGAAGGAGTTCGTGGCGGCGCTGGAGCGTCCGCGGCGGCTCGTGGTCATGGTGAAGGCCGGGGACCCGACCGACGCGGTGATCCAGGAGTTCGCGCCGCTCCTGGAGCCGGGTGACATGATCATCGACGGCGGCAACGCGCACTTCGCGGACACCCGGCGCCGCGAGCGCGAGCTGCGCGAGCAGGGCATCCACTTCGTCGGCATGGGCGTCTCGGGCGGCGAGGAGGGCGCGCTTAACGGCCCGAGCATCATGCCGGGCGGTCCGGCGGAGTCGTACGACTCGCTGGGTCCGATGCTGGAGAAGATCTCGGCGAAGGCGGCGGACGGCGCGCCGTGCGTGACGCACGTCGGCCCGGACGGCGCGGGCCACTTCGTGAAGATGGTGCACAACGGCATCGAGTACGCCGACATGCAGCTGATCGGCGAGGCCTACCAGTTGCTGCGGGACGTCGCCGGGTACTCCCCCGCGCAGATCGCGGAGATCTTCCGCACCTGGAACACGGGCCGGCTCGACTCGTACCTGATCGAGATCACCGCCGAGGTGCTCGCGCACGTGGACGAGGCGACCGGTGAGCCGTTCGTCGACGTGGTGGTCGACCAGGCGGAGCAGAAGGGCACCGGCCGCTGGACCGTGCAGATCGCCCTCGACCTGGGCGTTCCGGTCTCCGGCATCGCGGAGGCGGTGTTCGCCCGCTCGCTGTCCGGGCACGCGGCGCTGCGGGAGGCGTCGAGGCACCTGGCCGGTCCCACGGCGTCGCCGCTGTCGGAGGCGGAGGCGGCGGCCTTCGCCGACCGGGTCGAGCAGGCGCTGTACGCGTCGAAGATCGTCTCCTACACGCAGGGCTTCCACGAGATCGCGGCGGGCAGCGAGGAGTACGGCTGGGACATCGACCTGGGCGCCGTGTCGGCGATCTGGCGGGGCGGCTGCATCATCCGCGCGGCGTTCCTGGACCGTATCCGCGCCGCGTACGACGCCCGGCCGGACCTGCCGAGCCTGCTGTCGGACGACACGTTCGCGCGGGAGATCGCCGAGGCGCAGGACGACTGGCGGGAGGTCCTGATCGCCGCGACCCGGCAAGGCGTGCCGGCGCCGGGCTTCGCCGCGGCCCTCGCCTACTACGACGCCCTGCGCGCCGAGCGGCTGCCGGCCGCGCTGACCCAGGGCCAGCGGGACTTCTTCGGGGCGCACACGTACCGGCGGACCGACCGGGAGGGCACGTTCCACACGCTGTGGGGCGGGGACAGGTCGGAGGTGGCGGGCTGAGCCCCGGCCCTCTGACACGCGTATGGCCCCGCCGGTCGAACCGGCGGGGCCACTCGCGTCGTGGGGATCGCCTCAGCGCAGCGGCGGTCCGGGTTCCGGGCTCGGGGCCGGTTCCGGTCCCGGGGGGACCGGTGACGGCGAGGGCTCCGGGGAGCCGG
The DNA here is from genome assembly GCF_034105845.1 of Streptomyces sp. CRN 30. Taxonomy (NCBI): domain Bacteria; kingdom Bacillati; phylum Actinomycetota; class Actinomycetes; order Kitasatosporales; family Streptomycetaceae; genus Streptomyces; species Streptomyces sp. CRN 30. The sequence goes on from NZ_JAVRHI010000390.1 coordinate 16,452, forward strand.
GCTGCGGCCCTGGTCCCGGCGGCTGTGGAGTGGGCTGCGGGCCCGGCCCCGGCGGCTGGGGTGTCGGCTGCGGGCCGGGGCCGGGGCCGGGCGGCACCGGGTCGGGGGCCGGGCCCGGCGTGGGCCCCGGCGGAACGGGATCCGGGAACGGGTTGGTCATGGCGGGTGTCCTCCGGCCAGTAGGTCTGCGTCGGCTCTGGACTGATCCCCCGCCTACCCGGGGACCGCTCCGTCACTCACTCCCCCGCACCAACGAAAGGGACCCGGCCGGGTCCCTTTCGTTGGTGCGGAAGGGACCCGGCCGGGTCTGCCACACCGCTCGACCCGGCCGGGTCCGCCGGAAACCGCCTGCGGCCCGGTCAGAAGCGGCCGGGGTGGGCCTTCAGCCAGTCCTTCGCCGCGCGCAGCAGCGCCGGGTCGGCCGCCGGGGCCTCGTCGGGGTGCCGCTCGGCCCACTTGACGACGTACGGGCACAGGGGGGCGACGGTGACGCCCTCGCGCTCCGCGGTGGCGTACAGCTCGCGGGCCAGCGAGCCCGCGATGCCCTGCCCCTCGTGGGCGGGTTCGACGATGGTGTGCACGGGCACGAAGGCGGTCGCCGGGGCGTCGAGCACGAAGTACTCGATCCGGCCGACCACCTCGTCGCCGGCCACCGCCTCCAGGCGTCCCGCCGCCCGGTCGTCACGGATCTCGATGTCGCTCACGGCACGCACGCTCCTTGTTCTCGTCGTCAGACCGACACGGTTCGTCAGGCCGACACGGCTCGTCAGGCCGGCACGGCCTGCGGGCTGCGCTCCTGGTCCGAGCCGGGTACCGGCTCGGAGGGGTCGGCGCCGAGCGCGACGACGCGGTTGTCGGCGTCCACGTGCACGACACGCGGCCGCAGCGACCGCGCCTCGGCGTCGGTGACCTGAGCGTAACTCATGATGATCACGAGATCGCCGGGGTGGACGAGGTGGGCGGCGGCGCCGTTGATCCCGATGACACCGGAGCCGCGCTCGCCCTCGATGACGTAGGTCTCCAGCCGGGCGCCATTGGTGATGTCCACGATGTGCACCAGCTCACCGGGGAGCAGATCGGCGGCGTCCAGCAGGTCGGCGTCGACGGTGACGGAGCCGACGTAGTGCAGGTCGGCCTGGGTGACGGTGGCACGGTGGATCTTGGACTTGAACATGGTACGCAGCACTTTGGACTCCTGGAAGACGGCTCCCTGCCAGCTTTCTGCAGGTCAAGGGCCTTATCACCCTACAACCGGCACGCGCCTGAGTCGAAGATTGTGAAGAACATCGCTTCACTTCGGTGAGCAGACTCCTGCCTGGTCTTCCACGGGAACTCGGCTGTTGTGGCTCGTCGAAGACGCACCTACTCGAAAGCCCCTCGGCGCGACCAGCGCCTGCAGCCCGTCTGATCGGTTCGCCAGCGTTCTAGTGCGAGACATGACGGTGGTGCGGCTGCTCGTCACGGACGGCTTCACTCTCCTCTCAACCGCCGACGCGCCGCGCTGGGTGCTGCGTGCCGCACGCATCGCGTGCCAGGCCCATCTACTCGGCGCCGATGACGTCGAACGGTCGCTCGCCCGCCTGCGCACCGTCTTCCACGGGATCGCGTCCGACCACGGCGAGCGGTGGTCGGACGTACCGTGGGAGGCAGTGCTCACCCTCGGTGCCGCCGGGCAGGTACCCGGCCGTGTATGGCCCGCGCTGCAGATGGACCAGCAAGCGGAGCAGTCGTACTGGACAACCCCGGGCACCTCAGCCCGGCCGGTCCAATGGGTCCGTCGTAGAGGGTGATCGGCTCCCCTGACGCATTGAAGGGGTACACCGGCGCCAGGGGCTCCTCAGCCTTGAGCTCAGTTGACGAAGCAGACATGTGCCGGACTCAAGACGTTGCCACCGACATTGGCCGCGCAGTGCCGCCGGGCACTGGGCGGCTCCCCCTGCAAGCTCAGCTCTCCACAACGCGTGCTCGGACGACAACGCGCGCAAGGACCTGAATCGCTACGCAACGGCCCCACGCTCTGCGCGGGCCCCTCAGAAGCGCCCCCCCCGCCGTCCAATTACAGTGCGTCAATCCAGCCTAACAGCGTGTGGATCACGCCATTCTCCCGGACCGTGTTGTCAGGCCTCCCCGGTCACCCGATTCTGGAACGTTCGTCACCAGCTGAGGGGAGACAGGTAAAGGTGCCACGGTACGCCGCGAACAGCCCTGATGTCATCGGGCAGACCACTGGGCTGATCGGCTTCTTGCGAGAGGTCGTCCAAAGCAGCCACCAGCGTCTACGGGACGACCGGCGTTCGCGGGAGCGTGTGTGGCTCGCCAGTTTGCCAGCCTCTATACGGCGCCCTGTCGACCGGCCCGACGGCGTCCTGCTCACCCTCGACCACGTGCCCCAGGCCGCCCCGCCGCCGCTGCCGGAAGTGCTGGACGGGTGGGTGTCCCCTGAACTGTGCCGGGACGCGGACGGTGAGGATCCGCCACTCGCGAGCGAGGGACCGGGGCAGGAGTTGGTGCGGGCGGAGGACGGTCGCCAATGGCGGGAGGAGGCCGACGACCGCAGCGTTCGCCGCGAAGACGCGGCTGAAGTGTTGCGGGCCTACGGACCGTGGTTGGCGCGGTGGCGACGCTGGGCCGAGCGGGAACGCGCCGAGCGGGCCCTACGGGAGCTGTACGAGCAGGTCTACCACTGGCACCAGAAACTGACCCAGCAGGACGACCAGCTCGAACTTGTTCTAGTCACAGGTCTGTTGACTTGGAGTGACCCACGCGGTGACGCAGTTCATCGTCACATCCTCACCCACCGGGTGGAGACTTCGGTGGACCGCAAAACCGCCCGGCTCACTGTCCGGCTAACGGTCGAAGGAGCGGTACGGCTGGAGGACCAGGCGTTTCTCGACACCGACGACGGCTGGATCCCCGAACGGTCGGCCGCGCTCGCCGAGGAGATCGCGCCCCAGTCACTGCATCTCCTCGGCTCGGAAACCTTGGAGCACCTGGCCCAGTGGCAGGAACGCGTACTGCAGCGTCCTGTGACGTTCAGCGCCGAGTGGCAGCCTCCTCGCGAGCCGGAGCCGGGGGCACGCCTCACGTACGCCCCGGCGTTGGTGCTGCGTCCCCGGGACCGAAACGCCCTGCTGAATTTCTATGAGCGGATCGCCGACAGCGTAGCTTCCGAGGCGCATGCGCCGTTGGCGCTGGCACAGCTGGTGCTACCCCTGGACGCGGAGGCTCGTGCGCATTGGGACGGGCGAGAGAGCCCGCCCCTGTTCGGGGTCGACCCGCTCTTCCCGGGCAAGACCAATGAACGCCAGCGCAGTGTGCTGCGGCGCCTGGAACACGACACCGGCGTGGTCGTACAGGGTCCGCCAGGCACCGGCAAGACGCATACCATCGCTAACCTTATCTCGGCTTTGCTGGCCCAGGGGCAAAGGGTCCTGGTGACCAGCGCCCGGGACCAGGCCCTGACCGTCCTGCGGGACAAACTTCCCCCTGCCGTACGCGACTTGTGCGTCCTCTTGCTCAGCTCCGCCCGCCAGGACGGGGCGGACGAACTGGAGCGGACGATCAACGCCCTGACTGACCAGGTCGCTGCCAGCGATCCGGAGCAGCTGCGGGACGAGATCCGCCAACTCGCGGGACAGCGCGAGGAGGTACGTGAACGGATTGCCACGCTCACCGAGGAGGTGATCTCGCTGCGGGAGGCAGAGGTGTACCGGCACCCGTAGATCGCTCCAGGGTACGGCGGTGTTCTCGCCGTCATCGTGCAGCGCGTCCGCGACAATGCCGAGCGCCACTCCTGGATCGGCCTGGTTCCGGAGGGGGGTCCGACATCCCCCTTCCCTTCCCTGTCACCCGCTCAGGCAGCCGAACTGCTGAGCCTGCTGCGTGAGGGCGCCGCGGAACCCCGGGCCGGAGGTACTTTGCCGGATCCTGACACCCTCCCCTCGCCCGAGGATCTGAGTCAGGCTATTGAGACAGGACGCATTACCGACGATGGCCTGTCCCTCGAGTCGGTCGGCATCCGCGACAGTCTCACGCAACTCGACACCTCCGTCACCGACGAACTGGCCTCACTTGCGAGCGACTGCCGTACGGCCCTGCACCACCTCGGCCTGCCGTCAAACGCCAGATACTGGGACGCCGACAAGTGGACGACGAAAGCCCTGTCCCACCGTCTGTCACGCGAAAACTTCACCCTGTGGCGCCAGGTGTACGCCCTCAACGACCAGCTCACCGGGGCGTCACAGCAGCTGGAAGCCGTCGTCACACGGCGTGTGGCCCTGCCCGAGACGCTCACAGGGCAGCAGGCCGACACGTTCAGCACCGCCGGCGCCGCCCTGCGAGCCCATCTCGCCGGAGGCGGCAGGCTGCGCAAGCGCGGCAGCCTCCTGGCCTCGAAGGCGCAGAAGGATGCCCAGGACCTCCTCGACGTCTGCTCTGTCGACGGTCATTCGCCCGGTACGACGAGCGAACTCGACGCCGTCCTCGCGCACTTGCAAGCGCTCTCCATCGTGGACGCGATCGCGGACCGGTGGGCGCAGGTAGGCGCCCCCCTCTCCGACGGTCCTTTGGAGCTCCGACTGGCGTCCTTGACGGAGGCATACACGCGCCTGAGGCAAGTCGATGCCTTCGGTGCCGCCCGCGAGCGCATCGACGACGTCCTCGTCCGCCACGGCCTGCACATCGATCTCACCTCACGCATGGCCTGGCAGGACTTCGCCGATGCACTGGCGGCGCTGTCGGATCGGCGGGCCGCGGACGAGGCACTGATCCGACTGGCCGCTTGGGAGGAGCAGCTGCGTACACCGTCAAGGGGTTCGCATCCCGCCCCCGAGGCACTGGCCGCAGCACACGCCATCCGGGAACAGGACGCCGAGCGCTATTCCAAGGAACTTGACGCGCTGCGGGAGGCGCATCGGCGCGAGCACCGCCAGCGACGATGCGCTGTGCTCCTGGACAGTCTGCGCCGGGCACACCCGCTGCTCGCGGACCAGCTGACGGAGGCCCCCGACAACCCGACCTGGGAAGAGCGGCTGGACTCCCTGGCCGAGGCATGGGCCTGGGCGACGGCCTCCGCGTTCGTGAAGCGCCTACGCACGCCGGGGAGGGAGCGTCAGCTGGAAGGCGAGTTGGGTGAGTGCGAGCACCGTCTGGAAGTACTAACCGGCGATCTCGCGGCCGCATGGGGCAGGTTGCATTGCCTGGAGCGCATGACGCAGGAGCAGCGTTCGGCGCTGCAGGCATACCGCAATCACATGGCTTCGTACGGCAAGGGCAAGGGACGCAACGCGGGCCGCTACCGTGCCGCAGCGCACGACGCCATGCGGACGGCGCAGGGAGCGGTGCCCGCATGGGTGATGCCTGTCTCTCAGGTGGCGGAAATGGTGTCGCCCAAGCGCGACGTCTTCGACGTCGTCATCGTCGATGAAGCCAGCCAGGCCGGCATGGACGCGCTGTTCCTGCTGTGGCTCGCTCCCCGCGTGATTGTCGTCGGTGACGACAAGCAGTGCGCGCCTCCGGTCAGCGGGATGGGCCGGCTCCAGGCGATCCAGGACCGGCTCCTCACGCATCTACCGGACATGCCGCCGATGCTGCGCCAGCTCTACACCCCTGCCACCAATCTCTACCAGCTGCTGTCCACGTTCTTCCCGAAGGTGATCCGGCTGGAAGAGCACTTCCGCTGCATGCCCGAGATCATCGGCTGGTCCTCCCGAACCTTCTACAACGACAAGCTGCAGCCGCTTCGACAGTTCGGCGGTGAGCGCCTCGACCCGCTCGTGACGCACTTTGTCGAGGGAGCCGTCACCCAGGGCCGCGACAGCCGCCTGCGCAACCCGAAGGAAGCCGAGGCCGTCGCCGACTGTCTGGCCCGGCTCGTCGAGGATCCCGCCTACCAGGACAAGACCATGGGCGTCATTGCCCTGCAGGGCCCGGTCGGGCAGGTCAAGCTGCTGGAACAGCTGATCAACGAGAGGATTCCGGCGCCGGTACGCGAGCACCACCAGATTCGGGTGGGCAATCCCGCCTCGTTCCAGGGAGACGAGCGACACGTCATCCTGTTGTCGATGGTGGCGACGCACCCGCCGCGGATCGCGGGCGGTGCACGCAGCGAACGGCAGGCGTACAACGTCGCCGCTTCCCGGGCTCAGGACCAGATGTGGCTGTTCTACTCGATTCCGCCGGACCGTCTGAAAAAGGAAGACCTCCGGTTCAATCTCCTCGCTTACATGGAGAACCCGCCCGCCGTTCTGGCGACCGCCGACCGGATCGGCGATGTCTCGGCGGACATCGCGCAGGATCCGTTCGAGTCCCTCTTCGAGCAGCAGGTTTACCTGCGCATGAAGGCACACGGCTACCACGTCGTCCCGCAGTTCCCCGCCGGGAACAGGCGCATCGACCTCGTAGTGGTGGGTGCCCGCAGCCGTCTGGCGGTGGAGTGCGACGGCGACCGATTCCACTCCACGCCCGAGCAGATCCGGCGCGACCAACGGCGCGACCGTGAACTCCAGCGAGTGGGCTGGACGTTCTGGCGTATCCGAGAGAGCGAGTTCCGCTTCGACCCCGACGAGTCACTGACCGGACTGTGGGCGGAGCTGAACCGGCTGGGCATCCATCCGGCCACCTTCGACGACGCCCGCTCCCTCACACCGTCCCCCGCGCCCTCCGCTGTGCAGTGGACCCCGCTCGACCTCTCCTCCGACGAGGACCTGACCGAGGACACGGCGGAAGCCGCGGACACCACCGACGCAGCAGGTCCCCTCGCTGTCCTGCAAACGGCCGAGGACGAAGAACTCGAAGACATCACGGAAGGCTCGGCATGACCCCGCACTCCCCTTTCGGCATCCTGGACGCCAACACCCTGGAGGAACTGGCCCGCGTCATCTGCGGCGACGAACACCTCTACTACCGCAAGGGCTACGAGATCGCCCGGTTCCTGAAACACGCCGGCTGGCAGCGCGTGCCGGAGTACGACGGCGAGTACCGCAGGGAGTGGGCCCTCGCACAGCTCACCGAGCGCCGCGAGGACCCCACCGAGCTGGAGAGGGTCCTTCTCCGGCTCGCCGACCCACGCGAGTACCTCGACGAGCCCGAACAGCTCCCCGCCGTCATCTCCGCCGTCAACGCCTTCCTCATCCATGAGGGCGTACGCCTGGAGAACCCCGGCGGCCGCCCCCGCCTCGTCGCCTGCGACCCCTCTCTCGCCCATCCGGGCAGCCAGGGACCAGTCGAACTCAGAGCCACCATGACCGACCTCATCACGGACAAGAACATGGCCGGCCTCCTCCAACACCGCCTGGACGAGGCCCACACCTGCTACGCCAACGGTGCTCATGTGGCCGCCATCATCATGCTCGGCAGCCTCCTCGAAGGCGTCCTCGTCCATGTCGTCCACGAGCGCAACGCCTCTCTACTCGGCCCTACATCCCCGGACAGGGTGAGCCTGGATACCCTGATCAAGACCTGTCACGACGCCGGCTGGATCGGGGCCGATGTCGAACGCTTCTGCCACGAGTTGCGCAAGTACCGCAACTTCGTGCATCCGCGCGCCGAGATCCGGGAAGCTCACGCCCCGGACCGCGACACCCTGGACATGTGCTGGCCCGTGGTCAACGCGGTCCTGAACGACCTCGCCGACTCCCAGCCGAAGGCAGTCTGATCATCCGAACCGCACCGTCCCGCGCGCAGCTCGTCAGACGAGTCTGAGCGCAGGGCGGCCATCCGGCATCCCCAGCAGCTCCCGCACTCGCATCCTCCGCTGCCGCCCAACCGCATGACGCCATCGCCGCGGTCCCCCCGCCCGGGAGCGTAGGCACCGAAGGAGCTCAATGCTTCGGCTGCACCCGAGTGCGCCGCTGATGGACGAAGAAGGAACCTCGCTGGCGATCCAGCAGGCTCCTCCGGGTGCCTGCTCATGAACCCAGTGCCGCCATGCTTCACCCCACCGCCAAGATCCGGACGGTTTGCGGCCATCGCATTTCGAGAACCTCAACACCCACCTTCTCCGCTGTTCAAGTGCGGTGCAGTTGCTGCGCCACCAGCAGACGGCAAGCCTTCCGTTGCTCCAACGCCGGCCAGGCTGTTTCCCGGAGGGCGGCGTCCAGGATCCGGACGGCTTTGGTGATGCTGCCCGGCACCAGGTGCCGGTAGGTGCAGTACGTCTCCTCGATGGACGTGTGGCCCATCCATTCCGCGACGTCGGTGGTGGGGATCGATGCCGTTTCCGAGGGCGTTCGAGGCGAAGCAGTGGCGGAAGCCTTACATCCCGACACCCCCTCCGGTGGGAGATCTTTGTTCGTGGAACACGGTTCCCTTTGGACATCGACCGGTCGACGCTCGACCGCCCCGGAAGTCGGCTCGCTGCCTGCCGCCCGCCGGAGGCCCCTCGGCAGCGCGGGACTCGCGAGCGAGGCGGGCCAAGGCGCCGACGTCGGCCCGCCCAAGCCGAAGTCCAAGTCACGCGCCCGTGCGCACTTGCGTGCGCCGCTCGTCCCTTCTGTACGGTCCAGCCGATGGCGAACCGCCAGCGCACACCGTGAAGGAGAGATGTTGAAGCCGACCGAGGAAGTGCTCCAGGAGCTTACCCAGTCCTCGAACGTCTCCATCCACTCCGATGACGCGCTCGTCGGGGCGGTGAAGGCCGCCATCACGGCGGACGACGAGAAGCGGAAGGAGAACGAGGGCGAGCCGCTCCGCCGGAAGCCCGCCCTCGTCCCGATCCTGCCGACCGAGCTGCCCCGGCAGTTCGAAGTGACCCTCTGGGACGTACTCCACACCCTCGCCCGGGCCACTGCCCTGTCGTGGCGCGGTGCGGGCCGGGGGCTGGCGGAGCACTGGGGCGCACTCAAGTACACCCAGGCCCTGGCCGGCGGTCGTGACTCCTTTCTCGGCCTCACCGACGAAGGCCACCGCATCGCGGACCACTACAAGTCGCTGCAGTCCAGCGAGCTCGGCATCGGCTTCGCGCTCACGCTTAGCGAGCACATGCTGCGCAGTCGTTTCCCCGACCATTCGGTGACGATCGTCCCCGCGGACACGGCGTTACGCGCGGGCTGGGCCCTCACCAGCAGGGACAAGGGCGAGAAGGTGAAGTACCGCTATCGCCCCCAATACTTCGCCGAGGTCTGGCGGCCGGGCGAGCCGTCCCTTGGCATCCCCCTCGCCTGCAAGGGCAACCACAGCGACTCCGCCACCTCCGCCGAGCAACTGGCCTCCGCCTCGGCCCACGCCGAAGCGGTCCACATCGGCACGTGGAACGAGACCCCCGGCCTGCTGTTCAGCACACAACTCCCGACGGACGGCGGCACGATGACCGTCCACGCCCTCCAGACGCCGGGCAGTGGCGGTCGACTGTCACCGGCAGAGGGCCGGGAAGCGAATCGGAACGCCCCGCCGTTCCAGGCGAACGTGATGCCGGACATCCATCCGCCGGCCGAGGGCCTGGTGGCACCGGAACCCGTACGGGGCTGCCACGTGCAGCCGAAGGACTACGCCTGGTTCCAGGAGTCCCTGGCCCACACCACGGCAGCGGGCCTCATGGCCTTCACCGGCTCCGGCCACGCCACCGCCCGCCACCTGACCGACCGGCAGGGCCGCAAACGCTACACCGGTCTCGAACACGCGGCCAGCATGAGCATCCAGGACGCCGCCCACACCCTCTTCGGCAACGAGTACGTCGGCACCGACCACGTCTTCCGCCTCAACGGCCCCCGCGTCGAGGCGTTCTCCGGCGTGGGCGAGGAGGTCTTCCGACTCCTCGTCAGGGGCGACATCGAGGAGTACCGCGCCCTCGTCCACGCGAGCCGCCACGCCCGCCCCCGCCTCACCTTCGACAAGGACTGGGGCGGTCCGGTCTCCGTCCACGCCGACGGCTCCGTCTTCGCCCTGCGACTGCTGCCGGGGCAGAACGAGGAACCCTGCGCGTGCTCGTCTCGCTGACGCACCTATGTGCCGACAGGTCCGTCAGGACGGCCTCTGGGCGAACGACCGAACCACATGACGGCCAGGAGCGTGGGCCTCGACTCGCGGTGACGGTGTAGGCGCGGGCGATGCAGAGCATGGCCTTGCTTCACCCACCCCGAAGGAGGGCAGCGTCACCCTCAACAGTGACCGAGCGGCGTACGAGCGGGCAGTGGCCGGTGAGTCCGCGTTGTACGCCGTATGGCCCGGGAGGTGGTCCAGCCGCCTTCTCGTGATCGACAATCTGTAGGAATACGCCAAGGCTCACGGCGTCAAGCACGATGCGCAGCGGACAGGACTGACCGAGCATGTGCACCGGTCCGGTGGACCGAGTCGGACGACAAGCGGATTCCGCGCAGCCCGCGCATCGGCAACGAGGCGTGCTGGACTGCGGGTGCAAGATCGATGCTGGTAGTCAACGGATCCAGCCGGAAGCCTTTGACCGTTACCGCACCCCGGTTTCGCCGTGAGTCCACTGCTAGCTATCACTCGGCCGCCAGGCAAATCCGCATCCTCTCGTTGCACCGACGGTGGAGCAGATGGACGCGATGACCGCCTCTCAGGCGTTCTCGTCATGGATCCGTGCGCCCAGATCCTCCGCCCACTCCAGCGCCCACGCCTTGAGCTCCTCGATCTGCCGGGAGGTGAGCCCGTAGGAGATGTAGTCCTCATCCTCGTACCAGTCCGCGCCGATGAGCCGGTCCCGTAGGTCTTCGAGGCTGAACTCGTCGTGGGCGCGACGGCGGCCCAGAGATTCGAGGTCGGCGGTGGAGCGGTGGCGGGAGGCAGCCTGGATGTCGATGAGGTCGCGGACGGTGCCGCGGTCGGCGAGGGCACGGACCTTGGTGCCGATCACATCGTCCAGCGAAAGAACGGGACCGTAGGGGGTCTGGGCGGGCGGAGCCCAGAACGCCTCCTTGAGAACGTCGACCTCGCACTCCTCGCCGGTGTCCGGATCGGTGACGAGGAACCGGCCGCTAAGCGGATCTGTCTGGACGTGCGTGGTCCGCCATCCGCGCGTGCTGAGCCCTGCTGTGAGTGAGGCGACGATCTCCTGCATCGGAGCGGGGTTCTCGGTGGCGACGTCGAGATCACGACTGAAGCGTTCGACCAGGCCGTGGGCCTGCACGGCGTATCCGCCGGTGAGGACCAGAGGGTAGGGGGAGCCGAGGTCGAGGATGTCGGCGAGGAGACGCTCGTGGAGCGGAGTGAGCTTCACTCGGCGGTCGTGTCGGCCGGAGCGGGAGTGCGGAGCAGCTCGGGGAAGGCGTCCTCCCAGACCTCGCGGATGTAGGGACTGATGAAGCGCCGCAGCACGGGCCACTGCTCGGCGAGCAGTCGGTGATGCAGGAGGGTCACCAGGTCCTCGCGCAGTCCTTCGGCGAGGACGGTCCGGTAGAGCGTCATGCGGGACTTCGGACGGTCCAGGCTGTAGCTCGTCCGCCCGGACCAGACGATATGGAGCGGCAGGTCCACGTTGCCCTCGATGGGGCCGGCCAGCTCCTGCAAGCGCTCGGGCAGTCGGCTGCGGTAGCGGTCCCGCAGCACCTCGGCGCGGGGGGCGGTGATCGGCGCGTCCATGCATCCAGTATCGCTGCTCGGAGGCGGCGGCACGGCGGATACGGGGGTCCCCTGTCGTACGTACGTCGGGCGGGCGCCCGCCCTTCCCTCGGACATCTCACCCAGTGGGCGCTTGGCGCATCATCGCCTACCCGTGCAGGCCCCCAGGCAGCGCGGCAACCGGCCGCCCTGCAGGCCCGGGACCAGCCCCGCTCGCGGGCGCGGGTGATCATGACGCAGCAGGTCACGCGGAGGGCCGCCGCGGTGGGTCCGGCTGCGGTCTGGTGGGAGCCAGAGACCTGTCGAGGTCAACCGTCATGGCTGCCACCCGTCAACAAGCTGGGACACTCCCGTGCCCGATGCTGACCGTTTGCTGACCTCAGCGGGGCCATCGAGCCTCTGACCTGCAAAAACACCCAAATGCTAGATCTTGGACCTGACCATGGTACGCAACATGTGCACTCCTGCGGGTAGGCTCCCTGCCCGCATAAGCGCAGGTCAAGGGCATTTTGCCACTTTACAACGAGTCGCGCTCCCGGGGGGCGGCAGCGCGTGAAGCGGGTCGGTGATCGCTGTCACTCCCGTTCCGGTGGGGCGGGCGCCGCACGGAAGGGCGGCGGCTGGGCATCCGTTGGGGGCAGCAGCCGTTCGACCGCGAGGGGGTGCCCGCCATGGGGACCGCTGTGCACGTGCCGGAGACCAGGGACATGATCGGGGAGGAACTGTCCGGGGACGAGGCGTACGCCGCGCTGCGCCGTTACGGCGGACTGCGGCTGCTGGCCGACTCCTTCGCGCGGTTCCGGTACGCGGACGGGTTCACCAACGCGCGGGCGCTGGCCTTCCAGGTGGTGCTCGGGCTGGTCCCGTGCCTGGTGGTGCTGGTCGGGCTGGCGACCTCCGTGCACACCGAGGGCGTGGGCCGGGTCATCGAGCTGACGCTGAGCCGGATCGTGCCGGGTGCCAGTGAGGAGGTCGTGAGCGACGTCTTCGACAGTACGCGGCGTACCGCGGACGGCGATGTGCGGGGCGCGCTCGCCCTGTGGCTGGGGCTCGGCCTGGCGGTGCTGAACCTCGCGTCCGCCATGGGGCAGATCGAACGCGGCGCCAACCGCATCTACGGCATCGAGCGGGACCGCCCGCCGCTGCGCAAGTACGGGAGGGCTTCGGTGCTCGCGTTCGCCGCGGGGCTGCCGCTGGTGCTGGGGTTCGTCGTGCTGGTGGCCGGCGAGGCCGTGGGGGACGCGGTGACGGAGTTCTCCGGCGGCGGGGGCGACGGGCCGCGCTGGTGGGACGCGCTGGACCTGCCGGTGGGTCTGGCGCTGGCCTGGGTGGCGTCGGCGGTGATCTTCCGGTGGTCGCCACGGCGGGTCCAACCGGGGTACACCTGGCTGGCGTTCGGCTCGGCCGTGCACCTGCTGCTGTGGGTGTCCGCCACCTGGCTGCTGGCCCTGTACGTGGAGAGGAGCGGCGCCTTCGGTGCCGTGTACGGGCCGCTGACCGCGTTCGTCGCGCTGCTGCTGTGGGCCAACCTCACGGCTGTCGCGCTCTTCCTCGGCATCGCCTTCGCCGCGCAGCTGGAGGCGGCCCGCGCCGGCCTCACCCGCGCCGTGCGGCCGGACCCCGGGTCGCACGGGCCGACGGAACCGGGCGTCGCGGCGCGCCGGTCGCCGGAACCCGCGCCGGACCGGTGAGACGAGCGGCTCCCCGGCCGGCGCGGGGCCGTGGGCGGTGGGTCAGGAGCCGTCCCTCAGATCCGTGAGGCGCTCCCGGGTGAAGCGGATGTCGTCGAAGGCGACGGCGCACCCCTCGCCGGTCGGCGACTGGGCCTCGAACCCGACCAGGGCGCCGCCGGTGTCGTCGAGGGCGAAGTACCGGATCATCCGCCAGTCGGTGCCGTCGGTGGAGGCGTGGTAGGCGAAGGCACGGCCGACGCGCGAGACGCGCAGCCATACGGAGTCACCGTCCACGACGAAGGCGTTCGCGTCGTCGGAGACACCGCGGGTGACCACGGAGACGACCATCGGCTCGCCCTGCGGGGAGTGTTCGAAGCAGAGCTTGGCCCAGTGGCGTTCGTCGGTCCACAGCAGCAGCACCCCGGCGTCGTAGGCCGCGGCGAAGTCGACGCGCACGCGCGCGCTCAGCCGGAAGTCCCCGGCGGGCGGCCGGCCGAGGAGCGTCACGGCGTCGAGCACCGTGCGCGCCTCGTCGGTGGTGCCGTCGGCGGGGTCGATGAAGATGTCGCTGCGGGGGCGGGCGGTGACCCGCAGCGCACCGCTTGCCGGGTCCGTCTCCCAGGCCGCGCCCTCGGAGGGAGCGAGGGGGAAGGGGAGAGCCGGCACCTGTCGGTCGGCGGTCATGGAACCGTTCACCTGTCCTTGTCGGTCTCGGCGCGTCAGTTCTTGCGGGCGACGCCGCAGACGGAGACCTCGGCCGTGTCCTCCTGGGGGCGGCCGGTGTCCGGGCGCCAGGTGACCGTGGAGACCACGCCCGGTTCCACCGGCTCCAGGCCGGTGAAGAAGGACGCGATCGTCTCCGGCGACCGCAGGTGGTACGTGTTGGCCGACTGGCCGTTGTAGGCCCCGACCGCCGTGTTCAGCGCCACATTGGTGTCGATGCCGTCGCTCAGGGCCAGGTAACTGCCCGCGGGCAGCCCCGCCATCAGGGTGCGTACCAGTTCTCCGGGGCGTTCGGCGTCGGAGACCTGTCCGAGGATGCCCAGCAGGGTCAGGGCGACCGGGCGGGTGAGGTCCAGCGTCTTCGCCGCCTCGGCGAGGATGTGTTCGGGGTCCCTGACATCGGCGTCGAGGTAGGCGCAGGCGCCCTCGGCGCTGCTGGTGAGCAGGGCCTGGGCGTGCACGAGGACGAGCGGGTCGTTGTCGACGTACACGACGCGGCTCTCCGGCGCGATGCGCTGGGCGACCTCGTGCGTGTTGTCCGCGGTGGGCAGTCCGGTGCCGATGTCGAGGAACTGGCGGATTCCGGCCTCCCCCGCCAGGAAGCGCACGGCGCGCGCGAGGAACCGGCGTTGCACCTGGGCCACGGCGGCGAACTCCGGGAACGTCGACAGGATGACGTCGCCCGCCTGGCTGTCGACGGGGTAGTTGTCCTTGCCGCCCAGCAGGTAGTTCCACACCCGGGCGGAGTGCGGCCGGTCGGTCCTCAGTCGCGCCCTGACATCGTCACTCGGATAAGTCATGGCCAAAGCATTCCATGTGCCTGATCTTTTCGGGACGGGCCGGCGCCCGCGAACTCGATGTCGTTTCCCCGCCGGTGTCCGCCGGCCGCGGCGGGCAGCCTGGCCGCATGGACACACCGACGTACCGCCCGGCCGCCGTTCCCCGTGACGTGCTCGCCGGACTCCGCGCCCGCGACGACGCCGGCGCGGTTCCCCGCCCCTGGCCGCGCGACGAGGACGGCCTGCCGCTGCGCTGCTGTCTGCGGCGCAGCCGCGCGGGCGAACGGATCGCCCTGGTCTCGTACGCGCCGCTGCGGCGCTGGGCCGCGCGCACGGGTGCCACCCCGGGCGCCTACGACGAGGTCGGGCCGGTCTTCGTCCACCTCGGTCCCTGCGCGGGACCCGACCCGGGCGCGGGCCACCCGTTCACCGGGACCGGGGCCGCGCGCGTCGTCCGTCGCTACACCGCCGGGGGTGCCATCGCCGGGGGTGAACTGCTGGCGCTGCCGCGGGACTCCGACGCGGCGCGGGCCGCTCTGGCCGACGCCGTGGAGAAGGCGTTCGCCGATCCGGAGACCGCACTGGTGCAGGTACGGGCGGTCGAACACGGCTGCTTCCTGTACGAGGTGTCCCGGCCCTGAAGCGGTGGGGCCGGGTCAGTGGAGGCCGGCCCGCTTCGGGGGTTCCGGTGCCGGGGCGGGGCGGGCGGAGACCGTCGTCGTGCCGCGGGCGGCGGCGCGGGCGGGACCGTCGGGGAGGGTGAAGGCGAAGGCCGCGGTGACCGCCGCGAGCGCGGCCAGGACCAGGTACGCCTGCTGGTAGGCCGTGACCGGCGGGTCCGCCACCGCCGCCGCGGGGGTGGCCAGGACGAGGGCGCTGGTCACCACCGCCGGGGCCAGGGCGCCGCCGGTCTGCCGTACGACCGTGTTGAGGGTGGTCGCGTGCGGCAGGTCCGCGCGGTCGATCGTGGCGAGCGAGGCCACCGTCGTCGGGATGAAGAAGCAGCCCATGGAGAGGCCGAGCAGGAACATGTAGAGGCGGAACGTCCACAGGCCGGTGTCCGCGTCGCAGCCCGCGAAGAGCAGCAGCACGACCGCGACGCCGGTCATGCCGCAGCCGACGATGACACGCGGACCGACCCGGGCGTACAGCACGCCGACGAGCTGGACGGTCAGCAGCACGCCGAACGCCTCGGGGAAGGTGGCCAGGCCGGACTCCGACGCGCTGCGGCCCTGCGCCTGCTGGAGGAAGAGCGGCCCGAGGTACATCGCGCCGAGGATCGGCACCAGCCCGACGATGTTGAGGAGGTTGGTGTCCCGGAACAGGCGGTCGGCGAAGAGCCGTATCTTCAACAGGGGCGCGGTGACGCGGAGTTCGTGGAAGACGGCGCCGCCCAGCAGGGCCGCGCCGACGGCCAGGCAGACGACCACGGCGGGCGACGACCAGCCGCGGTTGGGGCCCTCGCTGACCCCGAACATCACGGCGCCCAGGCCCACCCCGCTGAGCAGCAGACCGGGCAGGTCGAAACGGCCCGGCCGGCCGCCCCGGTGACCGGCCAGGAAGAGCGCGCCGAAGAGCACGGCCGGCAGGCCCACCGGCACGTTGACGAAGAACACCCAGCGCCAGGAGAGATGGTCCACCAGCAGCCCGCCCAGGACCGGCGCGGCGGCCGGGGCGATCTGCTGCGGGACGATCATGTACCGGGAGACCCGTACCTGCTCGGACGCGGTGAAGGTGGAGAAGAGCAGCGCGGCGGAGGCGGGCAGCAGCAGCCCCGCGGACAGCCCCTGGACCACGCGGTAGGCGACCAGTTGGCCGAGGTCGGCGGCAGCGCCGCACAGCGTCGAGGAGACGAGGAACCCGACGAGCGCGGTCAGCAGTACGCGTTTGCCGCCGAACCGCTCGACCAGCCACGCGGAGGCGGGTATCGCCATCGCCAGGCAGACCGGATAGGCCACGACGACCCCGTCCAGGGCCGCCGTCGTCAGGTCGAACTGCCGGGCGATCGAGGGCAGCGCCACGGTGGTGATCGCGCCGTCCACGATCGCGATGAAGGTCACGCAGACGCAGACGACGGGGACGACGAGGCGCTGGCTGAGCCGGAGGGGAAGTGCGGACAGCACGGAGGAGTGACGTCGGCGACGCATATGCTGAGCATACACACTATGTGTGTACTCAGTAGAGTGGCCGCAACAGGCGCCACGCAGACAGCACGGCACCGGACGACGGGACGCGGATCATGGCGGCGGTACAGGGCAGCAGCGACATCCTCATCGACGAGCTGTACGAGACGACGTACCGGCTGCGGCACTTCGTGGAGGACCGGCTGCACGCGAAGGGGGCGTCGGTGGCACGGCTGCGCGCGCTGCGCATGCTGGCGCGGGCGGAGGAGCCCCTGCGGATGCGCGATCTGAGCGAACGGGCGGGTATCGCGCCGCGCACCGCCACCACCATCGTCGACAGCCTGGAGCGGGACGGGCTCGTGGACCGGGTCCGCCACCCCCGCGACCGGCGGGCCTTCCTGCTCCGCCTCACCGACGAGGGCGTGCGCCGCCACCGGGAGGCGGAGGAGATCGACCGGCTGGCGCTCGCCGAGGCCACGGCGGCCCTGGACGCCGGGGAGCGGGAACAGCTGCGCTCCCTGCTCGCGCGGATCAGGGAGCACACGGTCTGAGGCCGGCCGGGGCCCGGCCGGTCAGGGAGCGGGGGGCCGCCCGCCGGCCGGGGCGGGGCGCCGGGCCGCGCGTACGGCGACGACCGCGGCCAGTACCGTCCCGGTCGCCAGGACCAGCAGTCCGCGCAGCCAGACCTCGGCCTCGACCTGCGTGGCGAGGACCACGCAGGACACCGCGCCCAGGACCGGAAGCGCGGTCGGGGCGCGGAAGTGACCGGGCTCCCCGGGGTCGCGGCGCAGGACGAGCACGGCGATGTCGACCGCGAGGAAGACGACGAGGAGCAGCAGGACCAGCGTGGCGGCCAGGGTGGTGACACTGCCGGTGAGGGCCAGCGCCATCGACAGCACGGTGGTGACCGCGATCGCCGCCCAGGGCGTACGGCGGCCCGGCAGTACCCGGGCCAGGACGCCGGGCAGCAGACCGTCGCGGGCCATGCCGTAGGCGAGCCGGGAGGACATGATGCCGGTGAGCAGGGCGCCGTTGGCGACCGCGACCAGCGCGACGCCGCCGAACAGGCGGGGCGGCACCCCGCCGGCCGCCTCGACGACCTCCAGCAGCGGCCCGCTGGACCCGGCCAGCCGGGCGGTGGGCACGGCGGCCGACGCGACGACGCCCACCAGCACGTACACGGCCCCCGCGGTGGTGAGCGCGCCGAACAGGGCACGGGGGTAGGAGCGGCGCGGGTCCCGGGTCTCCTCGGCGACGTTCACGGAGGTCTCGAATCCGACGAAGGAGTAGTACGCGAGGACCGAGCCGCCGAGCAGCGCCGCGGTGGGCCCCTGCTCGGGGGTGCCGAGCGAGCCCAGCCGGCCGAGGTCGCCGTCACCGCGCAGCAGGAGCACGCCGCCGAGGACGACGACGGTCAGCAGGCCGCCCACCTCGATCACCGTGGCGACGGCGTTGGCGCGGGTCGACTCCTTCACACCGCGCGCGTTGACGAGGGCGAGCAGGGCGAGGAACACCACCGCGACCGGGCCCACGGGGAGGGTCACGAAGGCGGACAGGTAGTCCCCGGCGAAGCCCCGCGCCAGCGCGGCCACGGAGACGATGCCGGCGGCGAGCATGCAGAACCCCGCGACGAACCCGGCGAAGGGCCCGAACGCGCGGGTCGCGTAGTGGGCGGCGCCGCCCGCGCGGGGGTACTTCGTGGCCAGTTCCGCGTAGGACGCCGCGGTCAGCAGGGCCAGCAGCAGCGCCACGGCCAGCGGCGCCCACACCGCTCCCCCGGCGTCGGCGGCCACCTGCCCCACCAGGACGTACACCCCCGCCCCGAGGACGTCGCCCAGGATGAAGAGATAGAGCAGCGGGGTGGTCAGGGTGCGCTTGAGCGCCGGGCCCCCGGTGTCCGCGGACAGCGGTTTCGCGACTCTTGCCATGCCGTCCCAGGTCCCCCGCGGCGCGGGAGTCACGCCCGGGACGTGCCGCGCGTCCGCTCCGGCGCGGCGGCGGCGTGGACCGCCTCCAGGATCAGGGCCGCCACCGCCGCCGGGCGGGAGACCGTCACGGCGTGGGAGGCGTCCGCCAGTTCCACGGTGACGGCCCCGGCCCGCTCGGCGCCGAAGCGCACCAGACCGGGGTGGATCACACGGTCCGCGCCGGCCACCAGGGCCCAGCACGGCCTGGTGCGCCAGGCGGCCGCCGGGACGGGCTCGGTGAGGGCGGCGGCCGCCAGCGGGCGCTGGGTGGCGGCCAGGGCGCGGGCGACGGCCGGGGAGACGTCGGCGGCGACGGTCGCGTGGAACGCCTCCGCGGCGACGCTGACCTCCGTGGCCGCCTCCCCGTCGCCGCCCGGGTAGGTCCAGCGCCGCAGGTCGCCCGGCGGCGCCGGGGGCGGGAAGCGGTCCCGGAGGGCGGCGAGGGTCTCGCCCTCCGCCGGGATGTACGCGGCCACGTGGACGAGGGCGACGACGTTCCGCGCGGTCCCGGCGACGGTGACGACCGCGCCGCCGTAGGCGTGGCCCACCAGGACCACCGGGCCGTCGATCTGCGCGACGCGGGAGGCTACGTACGCGGCGTCGGCCGTCAGGCCCCGCAGCGGGTTGGCCACGGCGACGACGGACACACCGTCGCGTTGCAGTTCGTCGATGACGCCGAGCCAGTTCGCGCCGTCGGTGAAGGCACCGTGGACGAGGACCGCCGTGGGGAGGGCGGGGGACATGGGTGGGTGTCCTTCCTCGGTCACGGGCCCGGGTGGCCCGACGCCGTGACCTGCCACTCGCTCGGCGAGACGCCGTAGGCGCGGCGGAACAGGCGGCTGAAGTGCGACGGGTTGGCGAAGCCCCAGGTCTGGGCGACGGCCGCGACCGTGCGGCGGCGGTTGCGGGAGCGGCCGAGGTCGAGGCGGCAGGCCGCCAGCCGGCGCTGCCGCACGTAGGTGCCCACGGTCGTGCCCTCGGTGTGGAACAGCTTGTGCAGGTAGCGGACGGAGATGTGGTGGGCGCGGGCGATGGTGTCCGGGGAGAGATCCGGGTCCATCAGGTTCTCCTCGATGTGGGCGCGGATCCTGGGCACCAGGTCGCTGCCCGTGCCGGGCGCCGCCGGCCGGTGGGGCTCCAGCAGGCCGGCGACGAGCAGGGCGATGAGGTCCACCGCGTTGAGCGCGAGCCGTCGGCCGGTCGCCGAGTCGCGCAGGCCGCTCTCGCCGGTCAGTGTGGAGAGGAAGCCGGCGATGAGCCCCGGGATGCCGCCGGCCCCGTCGACCCGCAGGTCCGCCAGGTGCCGCAGCTCCTCCGGTGCGACGCCGAGGTGCGAGCAGGGGACGCGGAAGAAGGTGAGGCGCGGGTCACGGGCGAGCGGTGCGTGGTGACGGGCGTCGAGCAGGAGCATGTCGCCGGTGCCGTTCAGCCCGATGTAGAGGAAGGCATCCTTGGCTTCTCGGAAATTCCAGGGGAGGGTAGTGCAGGGCCCGTGTTCCGGGTTTTCGGGCATGCGTGTGATGACCGAACTGGTCATGTGAACTCCAGTTATGAAATCAAGTCTTGAGGCTGAGCGGGTTCCTCGGAAAGGAACGCGTCCTCGGAGAGGAACGTGTCCTCGGAAAGGAACGCGTCCACCACCGCGTTGAAGGCTGCGGGGTTTTCGAGGAACGGGAAATGGCTGGCGGCCACGTCGGTGGGAAAGACGTGCAGTCGCGCCCGGGGAATGCGGTCGGCGATGTAGCGCTGCGAGACGGGGTCGACATGGCTGCCGTCGCAGCCGATGACGAGTGTCTCGACGTCCACGCGGGGAAGGACGTCGCGCCAGTCCTGGGCGCAGTGGTCGAAGAGCAGCGGCACTCCCGCGTACGCCGGGGTGGCGCGGATCTGTTCGGCGACGAAGGCGAGCAGGTCCGGGTCGGGGGTGCCGGAGAACATCGAGCGCACGAACTGACCGCGTACGTGTTCACCGTCGGGACCCGCCAGCCCGGCGGCCAGCTCCAGCAGACCGGAGACGTCGAAGATGGCGCCGCTGAGCTGCTGTTCCTCGGTGCTCATCCACGGTACGGCGGCGACGGCGGCCGGCTGGTCGACGACGACGAACCGGCGTATCCGGCCGGTCCCCCACCGGTCGATGAAGCTCCACCACACGGACGCGCCCATCGACCAGCCCAGCGCGTCGAAACGGCCGAGGCCCAGGTGGTCGACGAGGTCGAGGACGTCCCCGGCCAGGCGGGCGACGCGGTAGCCGTGGCGGGGCTTCTCCGAGCGGCCGTGCCCCCGGAGGTCCAGGGTGACGACGCGCCGCCCGAGACCCGACAACTGGTGACGGAACATTTCCTGGGTCTGTCCCCAGCCGTGCAGCAGCACCAGGGGAATTCCGTCACCGCCGCTGTCCCGATAGGTCAGCCGGACTCCGTCGTTCGTCGTCAGCTCACCCGTGGTGTTCCCCATTGCTCCGCTCCGTCTCCCCGGCTCCGACGGGGCTAATTGTGATCCGCCGGGCCCTGGGCGCACCACCGCGCTTCGTAGGGATCGGCTCACGAGAACTTCGTCACTCTGTAGCGGTCACTGCGCGGCTGTGGAACCGGCGGTGTCGTTTTTCTCGCTCTGTAGAAGACCGTCGAGGCGCAGACCGAGGTGGAGGACCAGACGGTCGGCGCCGCTGTCGAGGTCGAGCCCGGTGATGTCCTGGATCTGCCGCAGCCGGTAGTAGAGGGAGGTGCGGTGGATACCCAGGCTCTCCGCGGTGCGCGGCACCGAACCGGCGTGCTCCAGGAAGGTGCTCAGCGTGTCCACCAGCCGGGGGCCGCCTGGTGCCTCCAGCAGTGCGCGCAGGGGCCCCGGCAGCAGCGAGGCGTTCAGCGCGCGGTCCGGCAGCTGCAACAGGACGGCATACTCCCCCAGTTCCTCCCAGCGGGCGATCCGGCCGAACCGCGGCAGCCGGCGCGCGGCGCGGGCGGCGACGAGTGCCTGTTCGTAGGAGACCCAGGCGTCGGCGAGGCCCGCCTGGGCTCCGCCGACACCGAGGACGGGGGCGGCCCCCGCGTCGAGGAAGGTGCCGAGTGCTTCCAGGATGCCGGCCGACTGGGCACTCAGGGCGCCCGCGTCCGGGGCCCGTTCGCCGAACTGGAGCAGTACGGCCCGGTCGGGGCTGACGGCGACGGCGTC
The DNA here is from genome assembly GCF_034105845.1 of Streptomyces sp. CRN 30. NCBI lineage: Bacteria > Bacillati > Actinomycetota > Actinomycetes > Kitasatosporales > Streptomycetaceae > Streptomyces > Streptomyces sp. CRN 30. Next base: position 38,402 of record NZ_JAVRHI010000390.1, read on the forward strand.
CTGGGTCCGACGGGTGCGCCGGAACCGCTCCAGGGCGCCGCGCAGCGCCGTCTCCGTCCGGCCGGGGGGCTCCTGCGTGCGGGTCACCTGGACGACGGTGACCAGCGCGTGCCGTACGTCCGTGCCGTCGGTGCCGGCGCCGGTGTCCGTGCCGGTGCCGAGGAAGTGGCGCCGGGCCGCGGTCCGCGCGGCGGGGCTCGCCCCGATCAGCGCCAGGAGCTGTTCCTGTTCCCGCGCCTCGTGCGACCCGGCGCCGTCGGCGAGGTGCTCGGCGTACATCTGGGTGGCGACGAGCCGTGCCCACTTGTCGATGTCGGCGGTCTCCTGCTCCGTCAGATCCTCCTCGGGGGAGAGGACCATGAGCAGGCCGAGCAGGTGGCCGTGTTCGCGCAGCGGGACGCAGTAGCGGGCCTGGAAGCCGAGGCCGTCGTCGGCCGGGAGATAGGCCGGCTGCCGCCACTGGGTGACGCCCTGGTCGAGGACGTAGCGGATGATCTCGTCGTCGGCGCGTCCCTGGAGCAGGCTGCGGACGCGTACCGGGTCGGCGTCGCCGAAGTGGCGGCTGGAACAGACCAGGCGGACCAGCGGGTCGTCGAGGACCACGGAGCGCCGGAGTCTGTCGGCCAGTTCCTCCACGAGTTCCCGCAGCTCCTCGCTGCCCGCCCGTGCCCGCCGCGACCCGTCCGCCATGCCGTTCCTTCCCCTGGTCCCTCCCACCGGGTCGATCCCTTCCTACAGGGCGTGGAAGAGGGGACCCTCGGTTCCTACAGTGTGAGGTCACGGCCGGTGGCCGGCCCCGGCGGATGCACGCACGGACAAGGACCGTGCACGGATCGGCAACCGCCGCGCACGCGCACCGCCGTGTCACCCGCCCACGAGCCGGTCGCCCAGTTCGCTGCGGAGGTAGAGCACCGTCCGTCCCTCCTTGCGGCGGGTCACCAGGCCGCACGCGGTGAGCCGGGCCAGGTGCTGGGAGACGGCGCTCGGCGAGACACCCATGGCGCGCGCCAGCGCCCCGGTCGTGCCCGGGACGGACAGCGTCGTGAGGATGGTCGTCTTGGGGCGGCCGATGAGACCGGTGAGCGCCTCCGCCGTGGGCGGCGTGACGTCGTCCCAGACGGTGGCCGCGCCCCGCGCGGGATAGGTGATCTGGAGGGTCTCCTCCTCGGCGACCGTCACCCGGTGGGCGAAGACCGAAGGGCAGAGGACCGCGTCGGCGTCCGTACGGGGCCGGTACGGCTCTTCGCCCTGCCGGTGCAGGGACGCGACGAGTGCCGGTGTGCCCCGCTCCGCCAGGACGCGGCCCCGGTACCGCACATCCGCCTCCAGTACGCCCCGAAGGCGCCGCCAGTGCGGCTCCATGACGGTCGTCCAGTAGCTCTCCAGGGCGTCGGCGAGCCGGTCGCGCAGGTGGGTCGCGTCATCCCCGAGGACGGCGGGCGGGGGTCCGTCGCGGTAGACGGCCGCGATGTCCCGTACGACGGTGGCCGGTTCGGCGCGGCGGACGGCGGCGAGTTCGGCCGGCAGGTCCGGGGCGGGCGTCGGCGGGAGTGCCGTCAGGAAGCGCGGCAGCCGGTGGCCGTCGCCGGTCAGCGCCACGAGCAGGGCGGCGTCCGGACGCGGGGTCAGTCTCCGCAGCCGCCGCAGCCAGGGCAGTTGGTGCGGGTAGCGGCCGGGGTCGCGCAGCGTCCAGAGGCTGTGGCAGGTCTCGCGCAGCGGCGAGACGACGAACCGGGGGCCGCCCGGACCCGTGCCGGCGGCGGCCACGGAGGGCCCCTGTCCGTGTAAGTACTCGACCACCGTGCCCGTCCCTGTGTCCCTGTGTCCCTGTGTCCCTGGGCCATGGGGCCCGGGGCCCGGGGCCCGTGGCTGCGCCGCCCGTTCCGGAGCCTAGGCGGTACAGGGACGTCCGCCGGGCCGGACCGCGGAATCCCGCCCGTTCGGACACGGGCGGGGCTCCCTTCGGGCAGCGCGTGTCGCGGCGCGGCTCCGTCGGCGCCGGTCGGTGCGGCCAGGGGCGTCGTCTCAGCGGGACTGCTCGTCCTCGGGCGCCAGGAGTACGGCCGTACGGGCGCCGTGGGCGACGATGTCGCTGACCCGGGGGTGGATGAGCGCCTCCAGCGAGCCGCGGTGGTGCGGGCTGAGGACGAGCAGGTCGGCGCCCTGCTCCTCGGCGGCGGCGGAGATGGTGGTGGCGATCTGCGTCGTCAGGGCGTGGACGACGGTGCCCTCGGCGGTGACGCCCGCCTCGCGCAGCGCGGTGAGGGCCTCGTCGAGGACGGCCCCGGCCTCCTGCTCGTCCTCCAGGGAGACCACGGCGGCGAGCGTCGCGGCGGCGGCGGCCACGTGCACCACGCTGACCTTCGCGCCGGTCAGCCGGGCCATGTCGGCGGCCAGGCGCACGGCGCCGCGGCGGGAGGGGCTGGAGTCGACGGCGACGAGTATGTGCTGGAACACGGTGTTCATCTCTCTTCGGTGAGTCCGGACGGAAGGGTACTGCGGTGGACCGGTGGCCCCCCGGACGCGTCGAACGCGTGGGTGACCTCCGGCGCGGTGCCGGCCACGAGCAGCCGGCGGGCCGACTCCTCGAAGCGGCGGTCGGTGGCGGTGAGCCGGCCGTGGTGCTGGGCCAGGTGTTCCGCCCAGGACGCGACCAGGTAGTTCTCCACGAACCGGCCGGGGTCGCCGCCGTCCTGGTAGAGCCCCCAGGTGAGGGCGCCGGTGCGGCGCCGGGAGCGGGCGACGTGCCGCATGGCGGCGGTGAAGGCGGCCGCGTCCTCGGGTGCGACCCGGTAGGTGACGGAGACGAGGACCGGGCCGTCGGCCGGACCGGGCTCGAACACCAGTGGCGGGGCGGGCCAGTGGTCGGACGGCTCGGGCCCGCCCGGGTCCGTGGCGTACAGCGGCAGGCGGCGGACGGTCAGCGCGCCGGCCACCAGCAGCGCGGCGCCGGCCAGCAGGGCCGGGCCGAGGCCCAGCCGGTCGGCGAGGACGCCCCACAGGGGAGCCGTCAGTGCCTGCCCGCCCTGGAACACCACCAGGTAGACGGCGAGGCCGCGGGCCCGGACCCAGCCGGGCAGCCGCTGCTGGACGGCGGTGTTGAGGGTGGACAGGACGGCGATCCAGGCCACGCCCGCGGGCAGCAGGGCGACGATCGCCGCCCAGGGCTGGCGGACGGTGGCCAGGACCACCAGCGCGGCGGCGAAGACGGCCGCCCCGGCGGCGAGCACGCCGTCCGGGCCGAGGACGCGGCGGAGCGCCGGCAGAGCGAAGGCGCCGCCGACCGCGCCGACGCCGACGACGCCGAGCAGCAGTCCGTAGCCGCCGGAGCCGAGGCCGAGGGAGCCGCCGGCGACCAGCGGGAGCAGCGACCACAGGGCGGCGCCGCCCGGGATGAACAGGACCGTGCGCAGCAGGACCCGGCGGACGGCGGGGGCGTGCCGGACGTAGCGGCGGCCGGCCTGCACGGCGGCCAGCAGTCCCTCGCGTCCGATGGCGGTCCGCGGTTCGGCCGGCCGGTGCCACAGCAGCAGGACGGCCGCGATGCCGAGGTAGGACAGGGCGTTGAAGGCGAAGACCCAGCCCGCGCCCGCCGCCGCGACGACCGCTCCGCCGAGGGCGGGTCCCACGGCGCGGGCCAGGTTCATGTTGACGGCGCCCAGCGCGGCGGCCTGGCCGAGCTGTTCGCGGGCCACCAGTTCCGGCTGGACGGCCTGCCAGGCCGGACCCATCAGGGCGGTGCCGCAGCCCAGCAGGAAGGTGAGGGCGAGCAGGAGCGCCGGGGTGAGCGCGTCCCGGAACGCGAGCACGGTCAGGACGCCGGAGACGGCGAGCATGGCGAACTCCGCGGTCACCAGCACCGCTCGGCGGTCGTAGCGGTCGGCCAGGACGCCCGAGGGCAGCGCGAGGAGCACGACCGGGAGGCTGGACGCGGTCTGTACGAGCGTCACCAGCGCGGCGCTGTGCCCGACGAGGAGCCACTGGGCGCCGACCGTCTGCATCCAGGTGCCGGTGTTGGAGACGAGCTGGGCGATCCAGAGCGCGCGGAAGACACGGGTGGCGAGGGGGGCCCAGGCCGAGGCGGCGTCGGTGGTGCGGGGGGTCGTCCGGGTCGTCCGGGTCGTCCCGCCCGTCGGCATGGTGGGCACGTGGGGCCGGCCTCCTGCGTGTGTAAGGCGTGCGTGGTTCCGTCGCCACGCTAAGCCGGTCGGCGCGGTCCGGTCCGTGGCGAGTGCACCGGGCCTTGCCCGGTAGCGCACGGTGCGGTCTCTCGCGGCGGCCCGCCCCGGGTGATTGACAGGATTTCCGACGACCGAGAACACTGGACGCGACCACCGGGGTTCCCGGCGGCCCGCCTCCGACGGGGCGGCCGCGTACCACCGGGGGCGTCGTGCGGCCGCCGTGGTGTCCACCGTGGACGCCGAGCACGCCGCCCGGCCGCTCGTTCCGTCCGAGGACCGAAGGGGGCCCCGTGGTGGACCAAGGCATCGGTTCCTGGCCCGCGCGCCGGGCCCGCAAAACACCCGGGCGCACGGCGGTCGTCCACGGGGACAGGCGGTACACCTACCGGGAGCTGTACGGCCGGGTCCTGCGCCTCGCCCGCGCGCTGCGCGACCTCGGAGTGGTCCACGGCGACCGGGTCGCCTACCTCGGCCCCAACCATCCCGCGTTCCTGGAGACGCTGTTCGCGGCCGGGACGCTCGGCGCGGTCTTCGTGCCGCTCAACACCCGGCTGGCGGCGCCGGAACTGGCGTACCAGCTCGCCGACTCGGGCAGCACCGTACTGGTCCACGACGCGACGGCCCTGGCGGGCACGGCGGGCACGGCGGGCACGGCGGTGAAGCACCGGATCGTGCTCGGCGCGCCCACTGAGGGCGCCGCGGGCTACGAGGAGTTGCTCGGCGGCACCGGTGACGCGCCGCCGGCCCCGCCGGACGGGAGCGTCGGCCCGGACGACCCCTGTCTCATCATGTACACCTCCGGGACGACGGGACGTCCCAAGGGAGCGGTGCTCACCCACGCGAACATCACCTGGAACAGCGTCAACGTCCTCGTCGACACCGACCTGGCCGCCGACGAGGTGACCCTGGTCGTCGCCCCGCTGTTCCACACCGCCGGACTCAACATGACCTGCCTGCCGACGCTCCTCAAGGGCGGCCGGGTGGTGCTGCTGGACTCCTTCGACCCGGCCCGCGTCCTCGACGTCATCGAGCGCCACCGGGTGACGTACATGTTCGGCGTCCCCACCATGTACGACGCGATGGCCGCACAGCCGCGGTGGGCGACCGCCGACCTGTCCAGTCTGCGCTCCCTGAGCTGCGGCGGCGCCCCGGTCCCGGCCCGCACCATCGAGACGTACCTCGCCCGCGGCCTGGCCTTCAGCCAGGGGTACGGCATGACCGAGGCGTCGCCCGGTGTGCTCTTCCTGGACCGGGAGCAGACGGCGGCGAAGGCGGGGTCCGCCGGGGTGCCGCACTTCTTCACCGACACCCGGGTGTCCGGGCCCGACGGCCGCGACACCGGCCCCGGGGAGCGCGGCGAGATCCTGGTCCGGGGCCCGAACGTCATGCGCGGTTACTGGAACCGCCCCGAGGACACCGCGGCGGCGTTCACCGACGGCGGCTGGCTGCGCACCGGCGACGTCGCGCGGACGGACGAGGACGGGTACGCGTACATCGTCGACCGGCTCAAGGACATGTTCGTCTCCGGCGGCGAGAACGTCTCCCCCGCCGAGGTCGAGGACGCGCTGCTGAGCCATCCGTCGGTCCGGGAGTGCGCGGTCGTCGGTGTGCCGGACCCCGAGTGGGGCGAGGTCGGCCACGCGGTCGTCGTCCTGGCCCCGGGCGCACGGGCGGACGGCGCGGAACTCCTCGCCCATCTGCGGGGACGGCTGGCGAAGTACAAGATTCCCAAGACCGTCGCATTCGCGCCGGAACTGCCGCGTACGGCGTCGGGGAAGGTCGTCAAGGCGGCGGTGCGGGCGGCCCGCGCGGCGGGGGCGGAGGACCGGCCCCGCCCGTGACCGCCCATCGCCGCGCCCGGTCCTCGTATCACCCCTCGTCCCTCGGTGGCTCGGTGGCTCGGTGGCTCGGCTTGACCCTCGACCAGGTGCAGGCACCAGAGTCCCTCCCGTGGAGAACGACATGCGCAGCATCGGCGAGACGGCCCGGGACAGTGGCCTGGGGGTGAGTGCCCTGCGGTTCTACGACCGGGCCGGGGTGCTGGTGCCCGCCCGGGTGGACCCGGGCAGTGGGTACCGGTGGTACGCGCCGGAGCAGGTGGCGGAGGCGCGGGTGCTGGCGCGGCTGCGCCGGGCCGGGATGCCGCTGGCCGACATCCGCCTGGTACTGGCCGGCTGGTCGGCGGCCGACGGCGAGCTGGTGGCCGAGCTGCTCCGGACGCACCTGCGCCGCCTCGAACGGAGTCTGTCCGACGCCCGCGCCGAGTTCTCCGCGCTCCGAGCCCTACTAGCGTCCAGGGAGAACCTCATGCCCGCTCTTCGTACGGCGACCGTGCGGCCGGCCGCCGCCGGACTGTCCACCGCGCTCGACGCGGTCCGCTTCGCCGTCGGCACCGACCCGGAGCTGCCCGTGCTGGGCGGTGTCCTCTTCGACCTCGCGGACGGGGTGCTGCGCGTCGTCGCCACCGACCGGTACCGGCTGGCCGTCGCGGAGACCGCCGTCGCCGGGTACGACGGGCCGCCCGTCCGGGCCGTCGTACCCGCACCGCTCGTCGACGCGATGCGGGCGCTGCTGGGCGGTGAGGGCTCCGTCGCCCTCACCGTGGACGGCGACCAGGTGGCCCTGGAAGCCGGTGACCGGCGGACCGCCGGGGCCTGCCTCGGCCATGACTTCCCCGACTACCGGCGGCTCGTCCGGCTGCCCGCCGGGCGCCGCGTCCTCGTCGACGTACCGGCGTTCGCGGACGCGGTGCGGCGCGGCCCGGTCCGTCCGGGCGGCGCGGACGACGGGTCCCGCGAGGTCAGTGTGTTGAAGGTGACGGACGACGGCTCGGTGGCCGTCTGCGGGGACGAGGACAGGGGCGAGGAGGACGCCGCGGCTCCGGTCGGTGTCGACCGCCGGTTCCTGCTGGACGCGCTCGCCGCCGGCGGCCGGTCCGAGCTGGTCGTGGAGTTCGGCGCCCCGACGGCGCCCCTCGCGGTCCGGCGCCCCGACGACGAGGGGACGTTCTCGCTCCTGATGCCCGTCAGGCTGGAGGACTGACTCCTGATGCCCGTCCGGCCGGAGGGCCGACTCCTGATGCCCGTCCGGCCGGAGGGCCGAGGAGCCCCACCCGGCCGCACCGGTGGACAGGGCGGGGGCCATAGGATGCGGACCGCTGGGGACGGCCGCGCCTCGTTGATGTCGTCGCGTGCCGACAGGGCCGTCCCGCACGACGAGGGAGGGCGCCGGCGGTGCCGTCCCGGAGGGAGCGGCAATGGCGGAGACTCCGGCAGGGGGGCGCGGGGACGGCGGTCCGACGGCGCCCCGGCTGCGCCTGGACGAGCTGCTGGAGGGCCTGCAGGCGCAGGTCGCGCAGGTGCGGGCGACCCGGGACCGGGTGCACACCCTGCTCGACGCGGTCCTCGCCATCGGCTCCGACCTCGACCTCGACGTGGTGCTGCGGCGGATCACCGAGTCCGCGGTGGCGCTGGTGGACGCCCGGTACGGGGCGCTGGGGGTGCTCGGCGAGGAGGGACGGATCAAGCAGTTCATCACCGTCGGCATGGACGAGGAACTCGTCGAGGAGATCGGCCACTACCCGGAGGGCCACGGCATCCTCGGGCTGCTCATCAAGGAGCCGCACCCGCTGCGCCTCACCGACCTCGGCGCGCACCCCGCCTCGGTCGGGTTCCCGTCGGGCCATCCGCCGATGACCACGTTCTTGGGGACGCCGGTCCGGGTGCGCGACCGGGTCTTCGGCAACCTGTACCTGACCGACAAGCGCGGCGGCGCGGAGTTCGACGACGAGGACGAGGCGGTGCTGCGCACCCTCGCCGCCGCGGCCGGTGTCGCCGTCGACAACGCTCGGCTGTACGAGGGGACCCGGCGCCGGGAGCAGTGGCTCGCGGCCAGCAGCGACCTGACCCGCAGCCTGCTCTCGGGCACCCATCCCGACACGGTGCTGCACCAGGTGGCCACCACCGTCCGGGCGCTGGCCCGCGCCGACCTGGTGACCGTGGCGGTGCCGCTGGCCGGCGGCGGTGACGAACTGGTCATCGAGGCCGCCGACGGGGAGGGTGCCGAGCGGGCCCGCGGCCTCGTGCTGGCGCCTGCCACGCTGGCCGCGCAGGTGTACCGCTCCAACGAGCGGATATCCAGTGCCGCCCTGTCCGACGAGGCGCAGGGCGGCGGCGGCTCCGCCGGGCAGATCGAGCTGGGGCCGGGGTTCCTGCTGCCGCTCGGCGGCCAGGAGCACGCGCGCGGTGTCCTGCAGGTGGCCAACCTGCCGGGGCGGCCCGACTTCTCCGACGCCGCGATGGCCATGATCAGTGGTTTCGCCGACCAGGCGGCGCTGGCGCTGGAGATCGCCGAGCACCGGCGCGAGGCCGAGCGGCTGATGGTGCTCTCCGACCGCGACCGGATCGCCCGCGATCTGCACGACCTCGCGATCCAGCGGCTGTTCGCGTCCGGTCTCACCCTCAACTCGGTGCTCGGGCGGATCGCGGACCGGCCCGAGGCGGCCGAGCGGGTGCGGCGGGTGGTCGACGACCTCGACGACACCATCAAGACGGTACGGGGCACGATCTACGCGCTCCACGAGGGCGACCGGTCCGGCGGGCGCGGCGAACTGCGGGCGAAGCTGCTCGCCGAGACCGACCGGGCCGCCGCGATGCTGGGCTTCACGCCCGCCCTGCGCATGACCGGTCTGCTGGACACCTGTGTGCCCGAGGAGTACGCCGGGCAGTTGCTGGCGGTGGTCCGCGAGACGCTGGCGAACGCCGCCCGGCACGCGCACGCCACCCAGGTCGAGGTCACCGCCGAGACCGACGGCACCCGGCTGCGGGTCCGCGTCACCGACAACGGCACCGGGATCGACCCCGCCGTCACCCGGCGCAGCGGCCTGGACAACCTGCGTCGGCGCGCCACCGACCTGGGCGGCGAGTTCACCGTCCGGCCGGGCGGGTCCGCCGGCACGGTCGCGGAGTGGGACGTGCCCCTGCCCGCGGAAGAACGGGCAGGGGCGCAGGGGACGGAGGCGCGGCGGCCGGAGGCGTGAGGGGCGGGCGTCAGCGGCCCGTTCCCGGGCGGGACAGCGTGCCGCCCGCCTCCTTCCTGGCCGCCTCGACCGCCTCCCACTCCTCGGTGCCGAGGGTGGCGAGCGCGGCCGGGAAGACGCCGTCCTGCTCCTTGAGGATGTGGTCGCGGAGCAGGTCCATGGCGTCGATCAGCCGGTCCGGCCAGCCGGGTTCCGGCAGGGCCCCGTGGGCGGCCTCGGCCAGCACCGCCTCGATGCGGCGGTGCTCGGTCTCCAGCGCGGCGATCCGCTCGGGGAACTCCCCGGCCAGGGCCGGGAACAGGCCCCGCTCCTCGACCCGGGTGTGCGGGCCGAGCACCCGGCTGATCTCGCGGGCCAGTTCGGCCATGCGGATCACGGCGCCGTCGCGGTGGGCGGACCGCAGCAGGCTGATCAGCCGGACGACCTCCTCGTGCTCCTGGGTGAGTTCGTCGATGGTCTCCAGGGCCTGGCAGCCGCAGTACTCACACACCGTTTTCTTCCCTTCAGGCGGTCCTACGGATCAGGCGGTCGTCGCGGTCAGGCGGTCGTGCGGACGGTCGTACGGGGGGCCGTGCGGGCGGCGCGGACGCCGGTGAGGGTGAAGGCGAGCGCCGCGGCGGCCACCGCGGCCAGGAGCACCAGGCCGACGGCGTAGGTGCCGTACTCGCCGTACAGCGAGCCCATCAGCAGCGGGGGCAGGAAGCCGCCCAGGCCGCCCGCCGCGCCGACCACGCCGGTGACCGAACCGACCTGGCCGGTCGGGGTCTCGGCGGCGACCAGCGCGAACGTCGCCCCGCTGCCCGCGCCGAGCGCGGCGGCCAGGCAGAGGAAGGCGACGGTGCCGACGGGGGCGAGCGGCGGGGTGAACGACTGGACGACCGCCCCGGCGACGACCACGGCCAGGGAGCCCGCGAGCACCCGGACGGGGCCGACGCGGTCGGAGAGCCAGCCGCCGGCCGGGCGCATCGCCACCGCCAGCAGCACGAACCCGGCCATGCGGTTCGCGGCGTCGGCCTGGCCGAGCCCGTAGGCGGTCTTGAGGTAGGTGGGGAGGTAGACGGAGAAGGCGACGTAGCCGCCGAACGCGACCGCGTACAGCGCCGACGCCCGCCAGGTGATGCCGAGGCGGGCGGTGGCGGCCAGCCGGCTGAGCGCCGGTTCGGTCGGCACGGTGCGGCCGGGCGCGTCCCGCAGCAGCAGGGCGGCGAGCACCGCGTACACGGCGAGGGCGACGGCGGTGAGGACGAACGGGGTGGCCGTGCCGTGCGCGTCGACCAGCTTCACCGTGGTGAGGGCGCTGATCGCCGTACCGCCCATGCCCGCGCCGAAGACACCGACGGCGAGGCCGCGCCGTTCGGGCGGGAACCAGGCGTTGACCAGCGGTACCCCGACGGCGAAGGCGGTGCCGCCGATGCCGAGGAAGAGTCCGCCGACGAGGAGGGCGGTGAGCGAGGAGTGGCCGGCGAGACCGAGGTAGAGGACCGGCACGATGGTGGCGGCCGACACGATCGGGAACACGGCCCGCCCGCCGAACCGGTCGGTCAGCGCGCCGACGGGTATCCGGCCCAGCGAGCCGACCACGACCGGCACCGCCACCAGCAGGGACTGTTCGAACGAGGTCAGGCCGAGGCCGTCCTTGAACCGGGGGCCGAGCGGGCTGAGCAGCGCCCACGCCCAGAAGTTCACGGCGAATCCGACGGTGGCGAGGGCGAGCGTCAGCCACGCCCTGCCGGGGACCGGCGCACCCGGTGACGCGGCGTCGCTCGCCGGCCTCAACGACTGGACCATGTTGTCCGTCCTTCTTCTCTCGGGGTGGTACGGGTCCACTGTCGCCACCGGAACGGAGCGCCGGGAGGGGCCGGGGGTCCCGGTCAGGGGACGGACGGTCCCCGGGTGCGGGCCCCGACGTCCCGGCCGTCCCGGCCGTTCCGGCGGCCCCTTCCGTCCACCGCGCGGTGCGGGGTGGGCCGACCGGCCCTACCCGCCCGCCGGCGGCGCTGCGACGATGGGCCGATGTCCCAGAACGACGTCTTCGGCGCACTCGACCGGCAGGAGTGTCTGCGCCTGCTGGCCGAGGTGCCGGTCGGCCGCGTGGTCTACACCCGGCAGGCCCTGCCCGCGGTCCTCCCCGTCAACTTCGCCCTGGACACCGACGACTCGGTGCTGCTGAGCACCTCGCCCGAATCGGACCTGATGCGTGCCGTCGACGGCGTCGTGGTCGCCTTCGAGGCGGACGAGTTCGACGCGGAGACCCGGTCGGGGTGGAGCGTCGTCGTCACCGGCCGGGCGAGTGTGGTGACCGACCCCGCCGAGCACGACCGGCTGTCGCGGTCGGGCCCCACCTCGTGGATGCCGCTGCGCGACGCGGTCTTCCTCCGCGTCGAGTCCGAGATGGTCACCGGCCGCGAACTGCGCGGAGCGTGCGGCTCCCGGTGAGCCGCGGCCGGCCACGGCCCACCGGGTCTCCCCCGCGCTCAGCCCTCCGCCGGTACCGACCCGTTGGCCGCCCGTGGTGTGCGGCCGCCGTCGGGGCCGTAGCCGAACCGGATCAGCAGGTGCGGGTGGCAGCGCTTCTGTCCGTGCGGGGCCGCCGCCGCGCGCAGGTCGGACCACTCCATCGCCTGGTGCAGCAGCGAGGTGCGCAGCCCGTGGGCGGTGGCGGTCAGCAGGACGTACTGGAGTCCCTGCCCGGCCCGCAGCCAGTCCTCGCGCCGGTCGTGCGGCGTCCACAACAGGGCCAGCTGCACGTGTCGTTCGAACCACCGGGCGGGCCGGCGCAGCGCGGGCGCGGTGCCGGTGAAGTCACGCATCGGCATCCGCCGGCCCGCGTCCGGCGGGCCGAGGGCGGTGACGGGGATGCCGTAGGGGGCGTCCGAGCCGGGTGCGGTCAGCCAGTGGAGGGTCTCCGCGGCGCGGTCGGGGCGGGCGTTGTTGCGGGCCTCGCCCGCCGCGGTCAGGGCGAGCAGCCGCCGGGTCCCGGCGATGTCCGGCAGGTGCAGCCGGGCGCCGGCGTCGTGCGCGGCCGTCGTCATCCGGGTCAGGACCGGCTCCGGCACCGGGCGGCCGGTGAACGGCAGCCGGCTGGTGTGCCGCCGCGCGATCGCCTCGTACAGGCCGGGGTCGGTGGGCAGGTCCCCGGCGTCGACGGGTTCGGCCAGGCGTACGGCGGCGAGCAGGCCGGGGTCGCGCGGGTCCGGCAGCAGCCGTACCTCGGGGCGGCGGCCCAGGTGGACGGCGGCGAGCCGGAGGTTGAGGACGGCCGCGCCGACGGACAGGTACTGGGCGCGGTGCGTCGGGTCGGTCACCGGCAGGGTCCGCTCGGGGGCCGAACGGACCTCCAGCGTGTCGCCGTCGGGGGCGAGCCGGAACCGCCAGGGCTGGGTGTTGTGGATCGAGGGGGCCGCGACGGCGGCCGCCAGGAGCGACCTGACGGTGGCGGCGTCGAGCTGGGTCCGGGTACGCATGGGCCTTCTCTTCCTTTCTGCGACTCTGTGGCTTCGCGGCTCTGTGGTGTCGCGGCTCTGTGGCTTCGCGGCTCCGCGCCGAGAGGGGTACGGCCGCGGGTCAGGTGACGGGGAGGGCCGTGGCCGGCAGGACGACACCGAGGGAGCCGACGAGCATCACCACGGCGAACAGGGCGAGTTCGGCGGACAGGGTGCGGCCGTAACCGGGTTCGGCGAGGGAGTCCCAGGTGACGCCCCGGTGCACGGCCATCGCGAGGCCGGTGGCGAGCTGTACGGGCAGGAACACCGCGCCGGTCAGCATCCCGAACCGGCGGCAGGATCACCAGGGACAGCGCGAGCTGTCCGCCGACCCACAGGGCGGCACCGGCCACGTGCGCGAACCGCACCAGGGTCCACGGGGCGAGGGTGCCCATCAGCCGCTCACCTCCACGGTGCCGTGCGCGCCGCCGTCGGCGTGGCGCATCGAGGGGTCGACGACGTGGAAGGCGACGCCGTCGTCCGGTCCGGCGGCGACGACCCGGAACCGGACCCGTTCCCCGGCCTTCGCCTTCAGCGGCCGGGGGTGGCCCACGGGTCGGCCAGCAGGGCCGCCAGTTCCCGGCGGTAGGGGAAGGAGCCGGGGGCGTAGCGGCACCACGGTTCCTCGGCGAGGGGGGTATCGAGGACGTCCCGGCGGCCTGCGGCAGGAAATTGCTGGGGGGGCACGGTGCCGGTGGCCTCCAGATGACGATGAACGGCCGGTCCGCGGCGTCGTGCCGCTGGTGGCGGACGGCGGCGGTCACCGGGCGGCCCTGCCCAGGGCGCGCGGGCCGTGTCCGGCCGCCCGGGAGTCGGGGCGGACGCGGCGGGCGGCCGGAGAGCGACCGGACCCGACCGTGCGCGGTGCCCTCCGCGAGCGACAGCGGTGGGTTCGGCCGTGAGGGCGGTCGATGGGGTCGTGCACGGGACACCTCCGGGTCGGTCACCGTCAGCCTCCACCGCGGGGGCCGGTGGCGCGGCGGCCGATGGTCTTGACCGGCGGGGCCGTTGGTCCCCGCGTGGCGGGGTGCGGGTGGGCCGGTCGGTGCGGTCAGGGCCGGTGGGACAGAGCGCCGGCGGCGGCGACCGGGGCGACGCACGTGCCGGTGAGGGCGGCACCGACTCCGGTGACCAGGGCGGTGAGGTGCCAGGAGGTCCTCTCCATGACATGCCGTCCTTCGTTGCCGAACCTCCGCACGGCCGGACCACCGCACACCCGAAAAACCGCACAGCCGGACCACCGCCGTCCGTGTCCCGGCCGACCGGCCCCGGCCGCCGGGACCTTCGGGCACCGTGCGGGCGGGCGGATGGGGCCGGGCGGCGGGCGCCCGGGGCCCGTCGCCCCACGCGGACCGGCGTCCGCCGCGCCTAGCGTCCTGGGCATGGAGAACGATCACGAAGCGCCCCGCGCCGGCGCCGGGTGGCCGCTGGCGGCGCGCAGACTGCTCACCCGACGCGAGGTGTCCGCCGACGGACGCGCCGTGTTCGGCACGGGCGACCCGCGGTGGGAGCACTTCTACCGGGACCGCTGGGCCCACGACAAGGTGGTGCGGTCCACGCACGGCGTGAACTGCACCGGTTCCTGCTCGTGGATGGTGTACGTCAAGGACGGGTTCATCACCTGGGAGCACCAGGCCACCGACTACCCGTCCATCGGCGCCGACTGCCCGGAGTACGAACCCCGCGGCTGCCCGCGCGGTGCCTCCTTCTCCTGGTACACCTACTCCCCCAGCCGCGTCCGCTACCCCTATGTGCGCGGCGCGCTGCTGAAGCTGTGGCGGGAGGCCAGGCGCCGGCTGGGCGACCCGGTCGCCGCCTGGGCGGAGATCACCGGTGATCCGGCGAAGGCGCGGGCGTACAAGCGGGCGCGCGGCAAGGGCGGTCTGGTGCGGGCCGACTGGGACGAGGTGGCCGAGCTGGTCGCCGCCGCGCAGGTGCACACCGTGAAGGAGTACGGTCCCGACCGCGTCGCCGGTTTCTCGCCGATCCCGGCGATGTCGATGGCGTCGTTCGCGGCGGGCGCCCGCTTCCACTCGCTGATCGGCGGCACGCTGCTGTCGTTCTACGACTGGTACGCGGATCTGCCCGTGGCCTCGCCGCAGGTGTTCGGCGACCAGACGGACGTCCCCGAGGCGGCGGACTGGTGGAACGCCGGCTACCTGGTGATGTGGGGATCGAACATCCCCGTCACCCGCACGCCCGACGCGCACTTCCTCACCGAGACCCGCTACAACGGCACGAAGGTCGTCGCCGTCAGCCCCGACTACGCGGACAACGTCAAGCACGCCGACGAGTGGCTGGCCCCGCACCCGGGGACGGACGGCGCGCTGGCGATGGCGATGGGGCACGTGATCCTGCGGGAGTTCCTCGTCGACCGGGAGGTGCCGTACTTCCGGCGCTACCTGCGGACGTTCACCGACGCGCCGTTCCTGGTGACACTGCGCGAGCACGCGGACGGCGAGCTGGTCCCGGGCGGGTTCCTGACCGCCGCCGACCTGGGGCGGGACACGGAGCACGCCGAGTCCAAGACGGTGCTCGTCGACTCCGCCACCGGGGAGCCGGTCGTCCCCAACGGCTCCCTCGGCTTCCGCTGGGGCGAGTCCGAGCCCGGCCGCTGGAACCTCGACCTCGGCGGCACCGTGCCCGAACTCAGCCTCCTCGACAGCGCCGAGGAGACGGTGGCCGTGTCGCTGCCCCGCTTCGACGAGGGCGGCACGGAGGGCGGTTCGGTGATGGTGCGCGGGGTGCCCGTGCGGCGGATCGGCGGCCACCGGGTCACCACCGTCTTCGACCTGATGCTCGCCCAGTACGGCGTCGAGCGGCCGGGTCTGCCGGGCACCTGGCCGGCGTCGTACGAGGACGCGAGCGAGCCGTACACCCCCGCCTGGCAGGAGACCGTCACCTCCGTGCCCGCCGAGCAGGCGGCGCGGATCGCCCGGGAGTTCGCCCGCAACGCGGAGCGGACCGACGGGCGTTCGATGATCGCGCTGGGGGCGGGTACGAACCACTGGTTCCACTCCGACACCATGTACCGGGCGTTCCTGGCGCTGGTGACGATGACGGGGTGCCAGGGTGTCAACGGCGGCGGCTGGGCGCACTACGTGGGGCAGGAGAAGATCCGTCCCCTCACCGGTCTCCAGCATCTCGCGTTCGCCTTCGACTGGCAGCGGCCCACCCGGCACATGGCGGGCACCTCGTACTGGTACCTCAACTCCGACCAGTGGCGGTACGAGACGTTCGGCCCGGACGAGCTGGCCTCGCCGCTCGGCGACGGGCGGTTCAGGGGCAAGGGGTTCGCCGACGTCCTGGCGCAGGCCGTGCGGCTGGGGTGGACGCCGGGGCATCCGGGGTTCGACCGCAATCCGCTCGATCTGACCGACGAGGCCGCGCGGGCCGGGCGGCCGGTCGCCGAGCACATCGTGGACGAGCTCAAGGAAGGGCGGCTGCGGTTCGCCGTCGAGGACCCCGACGACCCGGCCAACTTCCCGCGTGTCCTCACCGTGTGGCGGGCCAACCTGCTCGGCTCCTCCGGCAAGGGCAACGAGTACTTCCTGCGGCACCTGCTGGGGACGGACGCGGCCGTCCGGTCGGAGGAGACACCGCCCGAGGGCCGGCCCGAGGAGGTGGTGTGGCGGGAGGAGGCGCCCGAGGGCAAGCTCGACCTGCTGGTCTGCATGGACTTCCGGATGACCTCCACCGGGCTGTTCGCCGACGTCGTACTGCCCGCCGCGACCTGGTACGAGAAGGACGACCTGTCCAGCACGGACATGCACCCCTTCGTGCACGCCTTCACCCCGGCCATCGCACCGCCCTGGCAGGCCCGCACCGACCACGACACCTTCCTGACGATCGCCGACCGGTTCAGTGAGCTGGCCGCCGAGCACCTCGGTACCCGTACCGACGTCCTCGCGGTGCCGCTCACCCACGACACCCCCGACGAACTCGCCCAGCCCGGCGGGGAGGCGGCGGACTGGCGTACCGGCGCGTGCGAGCCGGTGCCGGGGCGGAACATGCCGAGACTCGTCGTCGTCGAGCGGGACTACGCCGCCGTCGCCCAGAAGATGCGTGCCGTCGGCCCGCTCCTCGACACCCTCGGCACCACCACCAAGGGCGTCACCGTCCACCCGGACCGGGAGGTGGAGGAGTTGCGCCACCGGTGCGGCACCGTCCGGGAGGGTGTCGCCGCCGGGCGGCCCTCCCTCGCCACCGCCAGTGACATGTGCGAGGCGATCCTCGCGCTGTCCGGCACCACCAACGGACGCCTCGCCACCGAGGGATTCCGGGAGCTGGAGCGGCAGACCGGCTGCGAGGGCCTCACCGGACTCGCCGCCGAGCGGGAGGCGGAGCGGATCAGCTTCGCCGACACCCGGGCCCAGCCGCGCGCGGTGATGACCTCCTACGAGTGGTCGGGCTCGGAGACGGGCGGGCGCCGGTACTCGCCGTTCGTCATCAACACCGAGCACCTCAAGCCCTGGCACACCCTCACCGGCCGCCAGCACTTCTTCGTCCAGCACGGCTGGATCAGCGAACTCGGCGAGCAACTCCCCGCCTACCGGCCTCCGTTGAACGCTCCGCGGCACTACGGCGACGAGCACCTGCGCGACGACGGCCGGGCCGAGGTCACCGTCCGCTACCTCACCCCGCACTCCAAGTGGTCCATCCACTCCAACTACCAGGACAACGCCTACATGCTGGCGCTGTCGCGCGGCGGCCCGACGATCTGGATGTCCCCCGCCGACGCCGGGAAGACCGGCGTCGCCGACAACGACTGGATCGAGGCGTACAACCGCAACGGCGTCGTCGCCGCCCGCGCGGTGGTCAGCCACCGCATGCCCGAGGGAACCGTCTACATGCACCACGCCCAGGACCGCACCGTGAACGTGCCGAGGACCGAGGTCAGCGGCAAGCGCGGCGGCATCCACAACTCCCTGACCCGGCTGCTCCTCAAACCCACCCACCTGGCGGGCGGACACGCCCAGTTCACCTACGCCTTCAACTACTACGGCCCGACCGGCAACCAGCGCGACGAGGTCACGGTGATCCGCAGGCGGTCGCAGGAGGTCGACTACTGATGCGTGTTCTCGCCCAGGTAGCGATGGTCATGAACCTCGACAAGTGCATCGGCTGCCACACCTGCTCCGTCACCTGCAAGCAGACGTGGACCAACCGCACCGGTGTCGAGTACGCCTGGTTCAACAACGTCGAGACCAAGCCCGGCGTCGGCTACCCCCGCCGCTACGAGGACCAGGACCGCTGGAAGGGCGGCTGGGCCCTCGACCGGCGCGGCCGGCTCGTGCTGCGCTCGGGCGGCCGGGTCAAGCGGCTGCTGTCGCTGTTCTCCAACCCCGACCTGCCGGGCCTTGAGGACTACTACGAGCCGGTCACCTACGACTACGACAACCTGGTGTCGGCCCCCGCCGGGCCCGACGTCCCCGTCGCCCGGCCCCGCTCGGTCCTCACCGGCCGCCCCACCCCCATCACCTGGGGCCCCAACTGGGAGGACGGCCTCGGCGGCGCCCCCGAGCACGCGGGCGACGACCCCAATCTGCGCGGCGCGTGGGCGGCGAAGGTCAAGTTCGCGTTCGAGCAGACCTTCCTCTTCCACCTGCCGCGGCTCTGCGAGCACTGCCTCAACCCGGCCTGCGTCTCCGCGTGCCCGTCCGGCGCGATGTACAAGCGGGTGGAGGACGGCATCGTCCTCGTCGACCAGGACGCCTGCCGGGGCTGGCGGATGTGCGTGACGGCGTGCCCGTACAAGAAGGTGTACGTCAACCACGCCACCGGCAAGGCGGAGAAGTGCACCTTCTGCTTCCCGCGGATCGAGGCCGGCCAGCCCACCGTCTGCTCCGAGACCTGCGTGGGGCGCCTGCGCTACCTCGGGGTGCTGCTGTACGACGCCGACCGCGTCGGCGAGGCCGCGGCCACCGAGGACGTGCGGGACCTGCTCCAGGCCCAGCGCGAGGTGTTCCTCGACCCGGACGACCCCGAGGTGATCGCGGCGGCGCGGTCCTCCGGCATCCCGGAGGACTGGCTGGCCGCGGCGCGCCGCTCGCCGGTGTACGACCTGGCCGTGCGGTACCGGGTCGCGCTGCCCCTGCACCCGGAGTACCGGACGATGCCGATGGTCTGGTACGTGCCGCCGCTCTCCCCCGTCCTGGACGCCGTGGGCGCGGCGGGCGGCGACCAGGACGACCCCGACCACGTCTTCGCGGCGGTCACCCGGCTCCGTATCCCGCTGGAGTACCTGGCGGAGCTGTTCACCGCAGGTGACACCGGCGTGGTCGCCGGGGTGCTGATGAAACTGACCGCGCTCCGCTCGTACATGCGCGAGCGGTCCCTCGGGGAGGCCGGGGACACGGCCGCCCTGGACGCCGTGGGGCTCACCCCGCGCGAGGCGGAGGACCTGCACCGGCTCCTCGCGGTCGCCAAGTACGCCGACCGGTACGTCGTCCCGGCCGCGCACAAGGAGGACGCGGCGGCGCTGTCCGCCGTGGAGAACCGCTGTCCCGTCGAGTCGTCCGGCGCCCCCGTGGACGCCGGCGGCCGGCGGGTGATGCTCGGCCTGCCCACCCTGCGCCGCCGTGCGCCCGAGACCCCCGCCGGAGGCCGGCCATGAGCCCCCTGCCCAGCACACTTCCCGGTCTGGTCAAGGCCCGGGTCCGCGCGGCCGTGCGCCGTCCGGAGCGGCTCACGCCCGAGGAGATCGAGTCCCGCGCCCTGGTGCTGCGGCTGTGCTCGCTGCTGCTCCAGTACCCGGACGCCGAACTCGTCGACTCGCGCCCGGAGTTGAGTGCCGCCGCGCACGCGCTGCCGTCGTCGGCCGCCGCCGTGCACCTGGCCGCGTTCACCTCCTGGTTCGCCGGGGAGGAGCCGGAGGCGCTGGAGCGGCACTATGTCGAACGGTTCGACCTGCGGCGCCGCAGCGGCCTGTACCTCACCTACTACCTGCACGGCGACACCCGGCGGCGCGGCACCGCGCTGCTGGCCCTGAACCGGCAGTACCGGGCGGCGGGGTGGGACACCGACCGCGGGGAACTCCCCGACCACCTGCCGGTGGTGCTGGAGTTCGCCGCGCTGACCGGACCCGGCGCCGGGGAGGCGCCGCTGCGCCGGCACCGGCGCGGAGTGGAGCTGATCCACCGGGCGCTGGCCGACGACGGCTCCGCCTACCACCACGTCCTGGCCGCGGTGCTGAGTCTGCTGCCGCCGGCCACCGAGGCGGACCGCGCGGCGGTGGCCCGGCTCGCCGCCGAGGGCCCGCCGGAGGAGGAGGTCGGTCTCGACCCTCACGGGGTCTACGGGGCCGGCGAGTTCGCCCCGCCCGGTTCCTTCGCCCCGCCCGGTTCCTTCGTCCCGCCGCCCGCCGAGTCCCCCCGCACGGAAGGTCCCCTCAGTCGATGAACGTCCCGCTCGCGGCCGGCCAGGCCACCGGTCCCGATCTGCTCCTGTGGGTCGCGGTCCCCTACATCTGTCTCGCCGTGTTCGTGGCCGGGCACGTCTGGCGCTACCGGCACGACCAGTTCGGCTGGACCTCCCGTACCACACAGCTCCTCGAACACCGGTGGCTGCGCTGGGGCAGTCCGCTGTTCCACCTCGGCGCGTTCATGGTGATCGCCGGTCATGTGGTGGGCCTGGCGGTGCCCGAGTCGTGGACGGAGGCCGCCGGGGTCGGTGAGCACTCGTACCACACCACCGCCGTGTGGGCGGGCTCGGTCGCGGGTGTCGCCATGGTGGCGGGGCTGGGCATGCTGTGCGCCCGGCGGCTGCTGAGCCGCCGGATCAGGCTCGGCACCGACCGCAGCGACAAGCTCCTCTTCCCGCTGCTGGCGCTCACCGTGCTGCTGGGCATCACGGCCACCGCCGCGCACAACGTGTTCGGGGCGGGCTACGACTACCGCGAGACCGTCTCCGTGTGGTTCCGCGGGCTGTTCGTCCTGCAGCCGCACCCCGAGGCGATCTCCGGCGCGCCGCTGCTGTTCCGGGCGCACGCCCTGACCGCCTGCCTGCTCTTCGCCGCGTGGCCGTTCACCCGGCTGGTCCACGTGTGGAGCGCGCCCGTCGGCTACCTGGTCCGCCCCTACGTCGTCTACCGGCGCCGGACGGCGGCAACCGCTCAGCCGCCGACGGGCGCCACGCCCCGGTCGGCCGCCGGTCCGCGGCGCGCCGCGTGAACCACGTCCCCGCGCTCGCGTCCGAGGCCACGGTCCTCGGGCGCGAGCGCGTCGTGGGTGCGGGCCGCCGCACCGGCTGGGTGCTGCTCCTCGCCGGGGTGACCGGCTGGCTCGCGTCGTTCCGGCTGGCCCTGGCCGCCGGCACCCTGGCGGGCGTCGTGCTCGGGGGGGGGGCTGCCGGCGCCCCGCGGGGTCCGGGAACTCGTCCGGGACACCCACGGAATGCTGCTCGGCCCTGGTACGCGCTGATCGGGCTGCTCGTCCTCACCCGGTTCTGGCCGTACTGGAGCGGCCTGCTGTGAACTCCGGCCGCGCCGCGGCTCAGCGGGCGTCGCGGCGCAGCCGGTCCTGGGCCTGGGTGGCGATGACCGCCGCCTGGATGCGGCGTTCCACGCCGAGCTTGGCCAGCAGGCGGGAGATGTGGTTCTTCACCGTCTTCTCGGCGAGGTAGAGCCGTGCGCCGATCTGCCGGTTGGTGAGGCCCTCGCCGATCAGGGCGAGGATCTCCCGCTCGCGCTCGGTCAGGCCCGGCAGGGCGTCCGGTTCGGGCTCCGGCTCCTGGCCCTGGCGCAGCCGGGCCATCAGCCGGGCGGTGGCGCTGGGGTCCAGCAGGGACTGGCCGGCGGCCACGGTGCGCACGGCCGTGACCAGGTCGGAGCCCTGGATCTGCTTGAGCACGTAGCCGGAGGCGCCCGCCATGATGGAGTCCAGCAGGGCCTCCTCGTCATCGAACGAGGTCAGCATCAGACAGGCCAGTTCCGGCAGGCGCGAGCGCAGCTCCCGGCAGAGGGTCACACCGTCGCCGTCCGGCAGGCGGACGTCGAGCACCGCGACCTGGGGGCGCAGCGCGGGGACGCGGACCAGGGCCTGCTCGACGGTGGCGGCCTCGCCGACGACCGTGATGTCCGGCTCGTCGCTGAGCAGGTCGTGCACCCCGCGCCGTACCACCTCGTGGTCGTCCAGCAGGAAGACCCGGATCGGCTGGTCGGGTCCGGGGCGCGCGCCGTCGGCCATGGAAATGCTCCCTGTGTTCTCTGTCTTCCGCGTGCCCCGTACCGCGTGGCGCGCGGCGCGGGGCAGCTGTCCGTAACCCGGCGGAGGACCGGCCGCCCGCGGCGACCGGTCCGTGCCTACGTCGAGTCTCGGCGACCGTGGGCCGAAGGACCAGGGCCGATCGGCCCTACTGTCCGCGGACCGGCTCGGGACGCCTCCGGGGTGCGCGGTGGGCCGCTACCGGCGGGCCGCGGCCGTGCCGATCGCCGCGGTGAGGGAGAGGGCCACGAGGACGGCCGGGACCGCCAGGGCCGGCCAGGGGCGGGGGCCGTCGCCGGCCGTGGTGAGCAGGAGCGCGGAGGACACCGACGCGGCCAGGCCGATCCCGGTCAGCGCCGCGAAGACGTACCGGGGGTGGTGCGGGGCGGCCGGGGGCGGGCCCGGGGTGAGGGTGGTCCAGGCGCGGGCGGTCTCGCGGGCCTCGTGCCGGGACCGTACGGCCGCTCGCGTCCACAGGGCGGCCGTGAGGGCCGCGCCCGCCGCGGCGGCCGTGCCCGGTGCCCACCACGGGTCGGCCGCCTCCAGCAGGACGGCGACGCCCGCGAGGGTGGCCCAGCCGCTCAGGCAGGCGGCCGCCCGGCCGCGCCGGGAGTCCGGCCGGTCGGCGCCCGCGCGGAGCTCCGCGAGGGCCGGCAGGTACCAGACGCATCCGGCCGCGGTCAGCAGCGCGGCACCGAGGGCGAGGACGGGGTGCGCCACGGCTCAGACCGCCTTCTCGATCTCGGCGCGGGCGATCTCCGGGTGGTGCAGGTCGAAGGCGGGCGCCTCGGAGCGGATCCGCGGCAGCGAGGTGAAGTTGTGGCGCGGCGGCGGGCAGGAGGTCGCCCACTCCAGCGAACGGCCGTACCCCCAGGGGTCGTCCACGCCGACCGGTTTCCCGTACTTCGCGGTCTTCCAGACGTTGTAGAAGAAGGGCAGGATCGACATGCCGAGCAGGAACGAGCCGATGCTGGAGAGGGTGTTGAGGGCGGTGAACCCGTCGGCGGCCAGGTAGTCGGCGTACCGGCGGGGCATGCCCTCCGCGCCGAGCCAGTGCTGGACGAGGAAGGTGAGGTGGAAGCCGGCCGTGAGCGTCCAGAACGTGATCTTGCCGAGCCGTTCGTCGAGCATCTTGCCGGTGAACTTGGGCCACCAGAAGTGGAACCCGGCGAACATCGCGTACACGACCGTGCCGAACACCGTGTAGTGGAAGTGCGCCACGACGAAGTACGAGTCGGACAGGTGGAAGTCGAGCGGCGGGGAGGCGAGGATGACACCGGTCAGACCACCGAAGAGGAACGTGATCAGGAAGCCGGTGGTCCAGAGCATCGGTGTCTCGAAGGACAGGCTGCCCCGCCACATCGTGCCGATCCAGTTGAAGAACTTCACCCCGGTCGGGACGGCGATGAGGAACGTCATGAAGGAGAAGAACGGCAGCAGCACGCCACCGGTGGTGTACATGTGGTGCGCCCACACCGTGACCGACAGACCGGCGATGGCGATGGTGGCGCCGATCAGCCCCATGTAGCCGAACATCGGCTTGCGGGAGAAGACCGGGACGACCTCGGAGACGATGCCGAAGAACGGCAGGGCGAGGATGTACACCTCGGGATGGCCGAAGAACCAGAACAGGTGCTGCCACAACAGCGCGCCGCCGTTGGCGGCGTCGAAGACGTGACTGCCGAACCGCCGGTCGCACTCCAGCGCGAACAGCGCCGCCGCCAGCACCGGGAAGACCATCAGGATCAGCACCGCGGTCAGCAGCACGTTCCACGTGAAGATCGGCATCCGGAACATGGTCAGTCCGGGCGCGCGCATGCACACGATGGTGGTGATGAAGTTGACCGCGCCGAGGATCGAGCCGAACCCGGAGAGCGCGACACCCATGATCCACAGATCGGCGCCGATCTGCGGCGAGTGCACGGCGTCGGAGAGCGGCGCGTACAGGAACCAGCCGAAGTCGGCGGCACCGCCCGGGGTGAACAGACCGGCCGCCGCGATGGTCGAGCCGAACAGGAACAGCCAGTAGGCGAGCATGTTCAGCCGCGGGAACGCGACGTCCGGGGCGCCGATCTGGAGCGGCATGATCCAGTTGGCGAAGCCGGTGAACAGCGGCATGGCGAACATCAGCAGCATGATCGAGCCGTGCATGGTGAACGCCTGGTTGAACTGCTCGCCGGACATGATCTGCAGTCCGGGGCGGGCGAGTTCGGCCCGCATCATCAGGGCCATCACGCCGCCGACGATGAAGAACACGAACGCCGAGACCAGGTACATCGTCCCGATCTTCTTGTGGTCGGTGGTCGTCAGCCACTCCACCCACGACGCCCGGCGCGCGGCCGGCACGGCCCGGCCGGACCGGTCGGGGACCACCGGCCGGATCGGCGCCGTGCGCGCCCGCTCCTCCTGGTCCACCTGTGTCTCGTCCACGGGACGACGTCCTCCCCAGTCGCTTGCGTACACACGCGACCGGGAGGCACCGCGCGACGGGGGACGCGCGGCGGCACCTCCCGGCCGCCGCCCCATGATCCGCGCAGCGCCCCCCGCCCCCGATAGGGCCGAACGGTCCCGCCCCGGGCCCCCGCGTGGGCCCAACGTCCCTCGTCCGGACCCGCCACCACATCACGGAGAGCATCGCGGAAGAATCCCGGAGAATTCAGGAGATCCCATGACCGAGCAACAGATCTTCGTCCTGGACCCCACCGGATCCGACCACCACGCGGAGGACCGGGCACTGCGGGCCCGTGGCGCCGCCACCCGGGTCGACGTGCTGGGGGTGACCGCCTGGTCCGTCAGTGATCCCCGGCTGCTCAGGCGACTGCTCACCAGCCCGGAGGTCTCCAAGGACGGCCGGGCCCACTGGCCGGACTACGCCGAGACCGTCGCCACCTGGCCGCTGGCGCTGTGGATCGCGGTGGACAACATGTTCACCGCGTACGGCGGCGAACACCGCCGGCTGCGCCGCATGGTCGCCCCGGCGTTCGGCTCCCGCCGGGTCGGGGCGATGCGGCCGGCCGTGGAGTCCCTCGTCGCCGCGCTCCTGGACGACCTCGCCACCCGCCCGGCCGGACAGGTCGTGGACCTGCGCGAGGAGCTGGCCTATCCGCTGCCGATCGCGGTGGTCGGACAGTTGATGGGGGTGCCGGAGGAGCAGCGCAAGGGCTTCCGCGCCCTGGTCGACAACGTCTTCTCCACCACGCTCACCGCCGAGGAGGCCACCGCCAACACCGCCGCGCTGTACGAGGCGATGGGGCGGCTGATCGTGTCCAAGCGGGCGGCCCCCGGCGAGGACATGACCTCGCTGCTCATCGCCGCCCGGGACGAGGAGGGCGACGGCGGCGGCTTCACGGACGACGAGCTGCTCGGCACGCTCATCCTGATGATCAGCGCCGGGTACGAGACGACCGTCAACGTCATCGACCAGGCCGTCACGGCCCTGCTGACCGACCCCGTGCACCTGGGTCACCTGCGGGCCGGGCGGGCCGGCTGGGACGACCTCGTGGAGGAGACGCTGCGGCACGAACCGTCCGTGAAGCACCTGCCGTTGCGGTTCGCGCTCGCGGACATCCCGCTGCCCGACGGCCGGGTGATAGCGCGCGGCGAGGCGATCCTCGCGTCGTACGGCACCGCCAACCGGCACCCCGACTGGCACGGGCCGTCCGCCGACCGGTTCGACCTCACCCGGCGGTCCAAGGAGCACATGGCGTTCGGCCACGGCGTGCACTTCTGCCTGGGCGCGCCGCTCGCCCGCCTGGAACTGGTCACCGTCCTGCGCGAGCTGTTCACCCGCTTCCCGGACCTGGAACTGGCTGTTCCAGCAGCCGAGTTGACGCCCCTGCCGTCCCTGATCAGCAACGGCCACCGCACGCTGCCGGTGCGGTTGCGCCCGGCTGCGGCCCCGGCGGCGGCCGGCGGACCCGTGGCGGCCGACGCGTCACGCGTCCGCCCGGTCCCGGAGCCGGACGCCCAGGACGACCACCGTCAGTGACACGGCGCCGACCGCCGCCGCGCTCCACACTCCCGCCCGCACCCCGAGCGGCAGGAGCACGGCGGCGGCG
>NZ_JAVRHI010000391.1:0-3665 GCF_034105845.1 Streptomyces sp. CRN 30
GGCCGGGTGCGCGGAGGCGGGGCGGGCGGCCACGCGGGCGCTCTCGTCCACCGCGCGGTCCACCCCGACGGCGCACAGCGCCAGCCCGGCCGCGGCGGCCAGTCCGGGCAGCCAGCAGAGCGCCACGAGGACACCACCGCCCGCTGACCGGAAGACGCGCATGGCACCACTTTGCTCCGCTTACTCCCGCTTCGCGATGTGTGGCGTACCACCCCCTGGAACCAACGTCCGGGTCCGGGACGTTTTCTCCGGTGATTGCCCCACCGCGTACGCACGGACCGGACGCTTCGCCTGACCCGCTCGGGCCGGGGTACCTGATCACCGGGCCCGACTCGCACGTACCAGGGGGCCCGAGAGGAAGGCGGCTGGAGTGGACGTGCTCGACATCCTGCTGTTGCTGGTGATCCTGGCCTACGCGGCGTCCGGTTACCGGCGCGGCCTGGTCGCCGGCTGCGTCGCCCTGGCCGGGTTCGTGGGCGGTGCCGCCCTCGGCGTCTGGCTGCTGCCCTGGGTCATGGACCTGGTGGGGGTCTCACCGGGCAGGCCGGCCGCGACGCTGACGGCCGTGCTGACGGTGCTGGTCCCGGCCGTGATCGGCCACGAGCTGACGGGACGCCTCGGGCTGCTGCTCCGCCGCGAGCTGGACCGCGGGCCGCTGCGGGTGGCCGACGGGGTGGGCGGGGCCGCGGCCAACACCCTCGCGGTGCTCGTCGTCGCCTGGGTCGCCGCCAGCGTGCTGGCCGCGTCCTCGTCCCCGATGGTCACCCAGGCGATACGCGGCTCGTCGCTGCTGGGCGCCGTGCAGGACACCATGCCGGACACCACGCCCGCCTGGTTCTCCCGGGCCACCTCCGCCCTCACCGAGGCGGGCTTCCCGCAGGTCTTCAACCCGTTCGAGAACGAGCCCGCGGCGGGCGTCGCCGAGCCGTCCGGCGACAGCGTCACCGCGGCCGCCACGAACGCCGCCCAGCGCAGCAGCGTCAAGGTCGAGGGCTTCTCCGGCGCCCAGGGCCGCGAGGGCAGCGGCTTCGTCTACGCCCCGCAGCGCGTGATGACCAACGCCCACGTGGTGGCGGGCATCGACGAGCCCACCGTGCGCGTCGGCGGCGTGGGACAGGCGTACGAGGCGCGGGTCGTCCTGTTCGACCCGGACAAGGACGTCGCCGTCCTCCACGTCCCCTCGCTCGAGGCCCCCGTGCTCCGCTTCGACGACACGGCCGAGCGCGGCGACGCCGCGGTCGTGGCCGGCTACCCGGAGGACGGCGGTCTCGACCTGCAGGCGGCCACCGTCGCGAGCCGCATCGACGCCACCGGCCAGAACATCTACAGCACGGCCCGGGTCACCCGCGAGATCTACTCCGTCCGCTCCACCGTGCGCCCCGGCAACTCCGGCGGGCCGCTCCTCACCACCGACGGCACGGTGTACGGCGTGGTCTTCGCCCGCTCCACCTCCGACAGCCGGACGGGCTACGTCCTGACGGCGGACGAGGTGGCCCCCGAGGCGCGGCGGGCGAGCACCGCGACGACCCCGGTGGACACGGGCGAGCTCATCGCGTCGTGACCGCGGCGCGCCGGGCGCCGGGGGCCGTCACAGCCGCCGTCCCATGAGCACGTCGTCGACGTACTCGCCGTCGAGCAGGAACTCCTCCGGCAGGGTCCCCTCCACCACGAACCCCTCGGACGCGTAGAGCGCGCGGGCGGGGGCGTTGTGCCCGAGGACGCGCAGGGTGAGCCGCCGCGCGCCCTGCCGCCGCGCCTCGTCCCGCGCGGCCCGCAGCAGCGCCCGGCCCACCCCGGCCCCGCGCGCCTCCTCCGCCACGGCCAGGCCGAGGATCTGCCGCACATGGGCGTTGCAGGCCAGCGCGGTGGGATAGCCCAGCCGGAGGTAGCCGGCGAGCCGGCCGTCGAGCTCGGCGACGAGGTGGTCCCGGGGCCCGAACCGCTCGCTGAAGAACGGCTCGTACGGCGGCACGGGCCGGGGCTGGACGGAGTGCAGCGTGGACCAGGTGGCGCGGTCGAGGCGGCCGAGGGCGTCCTCGTCGTCCGGGACCGCGCGGCGTATGTAGGGAACGGGCATGCGGCCACGGTACGGCGGCCGCCCGGTGCGGCCGCGCACCCCGCCCGGCAGGATGGGCCCATGAACGATGGAACCGGTGCTGCCGGACCCCTCCCGCCCGCCTCCCGCGTCGCCGTCGCCGGGGCCTCCGGGCTGATCGGTACGGCCCTGGTCCGCTCGCTGCGCGCGGACGGGCACGAAGTGGTGCGGCTGGTGCGGCGGGAGCCCCGCGCGCGGGACGAGGCCCGCTGGGACCCGGAGCGGCGCGAGGTGGACACCGGCGCGCTCGCCGGGTGCGCGGCGGTGGTGAACCTCGCGGGCGCGGGCGTGGCCGGACGTCGCTGGACGGACTCGTACAAGGCGACGATCCGCAGCAGCCGGGTGTCCGGCACGGAGACGCTCGCCGAGGCCGTGGCCGCCCTCGACGCACCACCGCGGGTCTTCGTCAACGGCAGCGCGATCGGCTTCTACGGCGAGACCGGCGACCGCGTGGTCGACGAGTCGGCGTCGGCGGGCGAGGGCTTCCTGCCCGGGGTGTGCGAGGAGTGGGAGGGGGCGGCGGCTCCGGCGCGGGAGGCGGGGATCCGTACCGTGTTCGCCCGGACGGGGCTGGTGGTGGCGCGCGGCGGCGGGGCGTGGGGGCCACTGTTCCCGCTGTTCAAGGCCGGGCTGGGCGGCCGGCTGGGCAACGGCCGCCAGTACTGGAGCTTCATCTCGCTGCACGACGAGGTGGCCGCCCTGCGGCACCTGATCGACACACCGGGGCTGTCGGGCCCGGTGAACCTGACCGCTCCGGAGCCGGCCACCAATCGCGAGGTGACGGCGGCCATGGGGCGGGTCCTGCACCGCCCGACCCTGTTCACGGTGCCCTCCCCCGCGCTGCGCCTGGTCCTCGGCGAGGTCTCGGGCGACGTCCTGGGCAGTACCCGCGCGGTCCCGTCCCGCCTGCTGGAGTCGGGCTTCACGTTCGCGTTCCCGACGGTGGAGGACGCGGTCCGGGCGGCGCTGCGCTGATCCGGCGGGCGGGTGGCCGCCCCGGCGCACACCCGCCCGCCCCCATGCGCCCGTGCGAGGGCCGTGCGCGACTGCTCGATGCCAGGGCGGCACCTACCCTCGGAGCCTGTGTCATGTCCCCTTCCGAACCCGGGCTTTCCGGGCGCTTGTTGGGGGCATGACGTCTCCAGCACTCTCCAGTACTCCGCATCCGCGCGACCCTCGGGAGGGGCACGTGCTTGAGTCGGTGCACCAGGCGGAACTCGCAGAGGACACGGACGTCGTCGTCGTGGGAGCCGGAGTCGCCGGCCTCGCGGCCGCCCACCATCTGACCAGAGCCGGGCTGACCGTCACGGTGCTGGAGGCCGCCCCAGGGGCCGGCGGCCGGATGAGCACGGACAAGGTCGACGGCTTCCGCCTCGACCGTACGGCCCCCCTGCTCCTCACCTCCTATCCGGAACTGCGCCACACCCCGGCCCTGGCCCCCCTGGTCCTGCGGCCCTTCTCGCCCGCCGTCCTGCTGCACGTGGACGGCCGGCTGCAGCGCGGCCCCACCGCCCCGGCCGGCACCCGCGGCGCCCGGGGCGCGCTCACGGCCGTACGCGCCCTCGCAGGC
>NZ_JAVRHI010000392.1:0-31657 GCF_034105845.1 Streptomyces sp. CRN 30
AACACAGTGGACGCGAGCAACTGAGGACAAGCCCTCGGCCTATTAGTACCAGTCAACTCCACACCTTGCGGTGCTTCCATATCTGGCCTATCAACCCAGTCGTCTACTGGGAGCCTTACCCTCTCTAGGAGGTGGGAGTCCTCATCTCGAAGCAGGCTTCCCGCTTAGATGCTTTCAGCGGTTATCCCTCCCGAACGTAGCCAACCAGCCATGCCCTTGGCAGGACAACTGGCACACCAGAGGTTCGTCCGTCCCGGTCCTCTCGTACTAGGGACAGCCCTTCTCAAGACTCCTACGCGCACAGCGGATAGGGACCGAACTGTCTCACGACGTTCTAAACCCAGCTCGCGTACCGCTTTAATGGGCGAACAGCCCAACCCTTGGGACCGACTCCAGCCCCAGGATGCGACGAGCCGACATCGAGGTGCCAAACCATCCCGTCGATATGGACTCTTGGGGAAGATCAGCCTGTTATCCCCGGGGTACCTTTTATCCGTTGAGCGACGGCGCTTCCACAAGCCACCGCCGGATCACTAGTCCCGACTTTCGTCCCTGCTCGACCCGTCGGTCTCACAGTCAAGCTCCCTTGTGCACTTACACTCAACACCTGATTGCCAACCAGGCTGAGGGAACCTTTGGGCGCCTCCGTTACTCTTTAGGAGGCAACCGCCCCAGTTAAACTACCCATCAGACACTGTCCCTGATCCGGATCACGGACCCAGGTTAGACATCCAGCACGACCAGACTGGTATTTCAACGACGACTCCCACGACACTGGCGTGCCGCTTTCAAAGTCTCCCAGCTATCCTACACAAGCCGAACCGAACACCAATATCAAACTGTAGTAAAGGTCCCGGGGTCTTTCCGTCCTGCTGCGCGAAACGAGCATCTTTACTCGTAGTGCAATTTCACCGGGCCTATGGTTGAGACAGTCGAGAAGTCGTTACGCCATTCGTGCAGGTCGGAACTTACCCGACAAGGAATTTCGCTACCTTAGGATGGTTATAGTTACCACCGCCGTTTACTGGCGCTTAAGTTCTCAGCTTCGCACGCCCGAAAGCGCACTAACCGGTCCCCTTAACGTTCCAGCACCGGGCAGGCGTCAGTCCGTATACATCGCCTTACGGCTTCGCACGGACCTGTGTTTTTAGTAAACAGTCGCTTCTCGCTGGTCTCTGCGGCCACCCCCAGCTCTGGCAGCAAGTGCCGTCACCGGGTGTGGCCCCCCTTCTCCCGAAGTTACGGGGGCATTTTGCCGAGTTCCTTAACCATAGTTCACCCGAACGCCTCGGTATTCTCTACCTGACCACCTGAGTCGGTTTAGGGTACGGGCCGCCATGAAACTCGCTAGAGGCTTTTCTCGACAGCATAGGATCATCCACTTCACCACAATCGGCTCGGCATCAGGTCTCACCCACAAGTGCGACGGATTTACCTACCGCACGGGCTACACCCTTACCCCGGGACAACCACCGCCCGGGATGGACTACCTTCCTGCGTCACCCCATCACTCACCTACTACCAACTTGGGCCGGCGGCTCCACCACTTTCCTTTCCCCGAAGGGTCCGGAACGGCTTCACGGCCTTAGCATCACTGGATTCGATGTTTGACGCTTCACAGCGGGTACCGGAATATCAACCGGTTATCCATCGACTACGCCTGTCGGCCTCGCCTTAGGTCCCGACTTACCCTGGGCAGATCAGCTTGACCCAGGAACCCTTAGTCAATCGGCGCAAACGTTTCTCACGTTTGTATCGCTACTCATGCCTGCATTCTCACTCGTGAACCGTCCACAACTGCCTTCCGGCGCTGCTTCACCCGGCACACGACGCTCCCCTACCCATCACAGCGGGCGTTGGCCCTCATGCTGCAATGACACGACTTCGGCGGTACGCTTGAGCCCCGCTACATTGTCGGCGCGGAATCACTAGACCAGTGAGCTATTACGCACTCTTTCAAGGGTGGCTGCTTCTAAGCCAACCTCCTGGTTGTCTCTGCGACTCCACATCCTTTCCCACTTAGCGTACGCTTAGGGGCCTTAGTCGATGCTCTGGGCTGTTTCCCTCTCGACCATGGAGCTTATCCCCCACAGTCTCACTGCCGCGCTCTCACTTACCGGCATTCGGAGTTTGGCTAAGGTCAGTAACCCGGTAGGGCCCATCGCCTATCCAGTGCTCTACCTCCGGCAAGAAACACACGACGCTGCACCTAAATGCATTTCGGGGAGAACCAGCTATCACGGAGTTTGATTGGCCTTTCACCCCTAACCACAGGTCATCCCCCAGGTTTTCAACCCTGGTGGGTTCGGTCCTCCACGAAGTCTTACCTCCGCTTCAACCTGCCCATGGCTAGATCACTCCGCTTCGGGTCTTGAGCGTGCTACTCAAATCGCCCTGTTCGGACTCGCTTTCGCTACGGCTTCCCCACCCGGGTTAACCTCGCAACACACCGCAAACTCGCAGGCTCATTCTTCAAAAGGCACGCAGTCACGAGATGGAAGCAAGCTTCCATCCGACGCTCCCACGGCTTGTAGGCACACGGTTTCAGGTACTATTTCACTCCGCTCCCGCGGTACTTTTCACCATTCCCTCACGGTACTATCCGCTATCGGTCACCAGGGAATATTTAGGCTTAGCGGGTGGTCCCGCCAGATTCACACGGGATTTCTCGGGCCCCGTGCTACTTGGGAATCACTCCAACGAGCCGCTGACGTTTCGACTACGGGGGTCTTACCCTCTACGCCGGACCTTTCGCATGTCCTTCGCCTACA
The DNA here is from genome assembly GCF_034105845.1 of Streptomyces sp. CRN 30. Lineage (NCBI taxonomy): Bacteria > Bacillati > Actinomycetota > Actinomycetes > Kitasatosporales > Streptomycetaceae > Streptomyces > Streptomyces sp. CRN 30. The sequence continues at coordinate 2,772 of NZ_JAVRHI010000392.1, forward strand.
TCAACGGTTTCTTACTCGTCCCACGGCCGGCAGACCGTGGAAGAGGATCCCACAACCCCGCATACGCAACCCCTGCCGGGTCTCACACGCATACGGTTTGGCCTCATCCGGTTTCGCTCGCCACTACTCCCGGAATCACGGTTGTTTTCTCTTCCTGCGGGTACTGAGATGTTTCACTTCCCCGCGTTCCCTCCACACTGCCTATGTGTTCAGCAGCGGGTGACAGCCCATGACGACTGCCGGGTTTCCCCATTCGGAAACCCCCGGATCAAAGCCTGGTTGACGACTCCCCGGGGACTATCGTGGCCTCCCACGTCCTTCATCGGTTCCTGGTGCCAAGGCATCCACCGTGCGCCCTTAAAAACTTGGCCACAGATGCTCGCGTCCACTGTGCAGTTCTCAAACAACGACCAACCACCCGTCACAACCCGCACAAGCGGATCTTCACCGGGGCCGGCAATGAGGTCGGGAACAAGCCCGTGCCCTCAGACACCCAACAGCGTGCCCGACACGAATCCCTCTCCGTGACCCACGTTCCACGCCGAAGCAGTACTAGTGATCCTTCAAGAAGACTCGCGCCGAGTAGTCAACGTTCCACCCATGAGCAACCGTGCAGATCATTCGTCTGCAGTCGGCCATGTGCTCCTTAGAAAGGAGGTGATCCAGCCGCACCTTCCGGTACGGCTACCTTGTTACGACTTCGTCCCAATCGCCAGTCCCACCTTCGACAGCTCCCTCCCACAAGGGGTTGGGCCACCGGCTTCGGGTGTTACCGACTTTCGTGACGTGACGGGCGGTGTGTACAAGGCCCGGGAACGTATTCACCGCAGCAATGCTGATCTGCGATTACTAGCAACTCCAACTTCATGGGGTCGAGTTGCAGACCCCAATCCGAACTGAGACAGGCTTTTTGAGATTCGCTCCACCTCGCGGTATCGCAGCTCATTGTACCTGCCATTGTAGCACGTGTGCAGCCCAAGACATAAGGGGCATGATGACTTGACGTCGTCCCCACCTTCCTCCGAGTTGACCCCGGCGGTCTCCTGTGAGTCCCCATCACCCCGAAGGGCATGCTGGCAACACAGAACAAGGGTTGCGCTCGTTGCGGGACTTAACCCAACATCTCACGACACGAGCTGACGACAGCCATGCACCACCTGTACACCGACCACAAGGGGGCGCCTGTCTCCAGACGTTTCCGGTGTATGTCAAGCCTTGGTAAGGTTCTTCGCGTTGCGTCGAATTAAGCCACATGCTCCGCTGCTTGTGCGGGCCCCCGTCAATTCCTTTGAGTTTTAGCCTTGCGGCCGTACTCCCCAGGCGGGGCACTTAATGCGTTAGCTGCGGCACGGACAACGTGGAATGTTGCCCACACCTAGTGCCCACCGTTTACGGCGTGGACTACCAGGGTATCTAATCCTGTTCGCTCCCCACGCTTTCGCTCCTCAGCGTCAGTATCGGCCCAGAGATCCGCCTTCGCCACCGGTGTTCCTCCTGATATCTGCGCATTTCACCGCTACACCAGGAATTCCGATCTCCCCTACCGAACTCTAGCCTGCCCGTATCGACTGCAGACCCGGGGTTAAGCCCCGGGCTTTCACAACCGACGCGACAAGCCGCCTACGAGCTCTTTACGCCCAATAATTCCGGACAACGCTTGCGCCCTACGTATTACCGCGGCTGCTGGCACGTAGTTAGCCGGCGCTTCTTCTGCAGGTACCGTCACTTTCGCTTCTTCCCTGCTGAAAGAGGTTTACAACCCGAAGGCCGTCATCCCTCACGCGGCGTCGCTGCATCAGGCTTTCGCCCATTGTGCAATATTCCCCACTGCTGCCTCCCGTAGGAGTCTGGGCCGTGTCTCAGTCCCAGTGTGGCCGGTCGCCCTCTCAGGCCGGCTACCCGTCGTCGCCTTGGTGAGCCACTACCTCACCAACAAGCTGATAGGCCGCGGGCTCATCCTGCACCGCCGGAGCTTTTAACCCCTCCCCATGCGAGGAGGAGTGTTATCCGGTATTAGACCCCGTTTCCAGGGCTTGTCCCAGAGTGCAGGGCAGATTGCCCACGTGTTACTCACCCGTTCGCCACTAATCCCCACCGAAGTGGTTCATCGTTCGACTTGCATGTGTTAAGCACGCCGCCAGCGTTCGTCCTGAGCCAGGATCAAACTCTCCGTGAATGTTTTCCCGTGATCGGGACGACACCACGAGAGCGGAACAGCCAGGCGGAATAAGCCCGGCCGTTCACAGCGTCCTCGCTGTGTTTTTTCAAAGGAACCTCGTCCCAGCGGATGCTGGAGACGGGGTATCAACATATCTGGCGTTGATTTTTGGCACGCTGTTGAGTTCTCAAGGAACGGACGCTTCCTTTGTACTCACCCGAGAGACTCTCTCAGGCTTTCCTCCGGGCGCTTCCCTTCGGTGTTTCCAACTCTATCAGTGTTTTTCCGTCTCCCTGACCGTCCTTCTGCAGGCACGCAGAAGTCCGCCCCGAAATGAGGACTGACAAGTTGGATGCTGCCGGGCAGTGACGCTGTTGGGCGTCGCTCATCCCTGGGCAGGTCTTCGACTGTACATGGGCGCCCGGAGCAGAGGCAAATCGTTTGGCCGCTGTCTTACGGCCGTCAACCGGTACGTCTCATGCGGAACCGGCAGTTCATATGTCATACGCTGCTCAACAGTGCGCCGTCCGGGACAGGCAGTGACGGCCCGTATGCATCTCCTCTGGGAGGTTTCCCATGACCACCGTGACGTCCCCCCTGACAGGGCGGGCCATCGGACTCGCCGCGGTGCCCGACCCCGTCTTCTCGGGAGCGATGGTAGGACCCGGCACGGCGATCGACCCCGTGCGGGAGGCCTCCGAGGCCCTCTCCCCCGTCGACGGCGTCATCGTCTCGCTCCATCCGCACGCCTTCGTCGTCGTCGACAGTGACGGCCACGGCGTACTGACGCATCTCGGCATCGACACCGTGCAGCTCAACGGTGAGGGCTTCGAGCTGTTGGCCAACAAGGGGGACACCGTGGCGCGCGGCCAGGCCGTCGTGCGCTGGAACCCCGCTGCCGTCGAAGCCGCGGGCAAGTCGCCCGTCTGCCCGGTCGTGGCGCTGGAGGCCACGGCCGACTCGCTCACCGGCCTTCGCGAGAACGGCGACGTACGGGCCGGCTACGACGAGCTGTTCGGCTGGCAGTGACCGCGGCGCCGTTCGACGCGGCCGGACGGACGACCAACGCGGTGGCTGGAGCCGCCGCACTATTCGGAGACGGGTGAGATGGAGACAACGCTGCGAGGCGTCGGCGTGAGCCACGGTGTGGCGATCGGCGAGGTACGGCACATGGGGACGGCGGTGCTGGAGCCGCCCGCGAAGCAGATATCCGGGGAGGACACCGAGCACGAGCAGGGGCGGGCCCACAAGGCGGTGGAAGCCGTGGCCGCCGATCTGACGGCCCGCGGCAATCTGGCGGGGGGAGAGGCGCAGGCCGTGCTGGAGGCCCAGGCCATGATGGCCCAGGACCCCGAGCTGATCGCCGACGTCGATCGGCGCATCACCGTCGGCAGCTCCGCCGAGCGCGCGGTGTACGACGCGTTCGCCGCCTACCGGGCACTGCTCGCGGGAGCGGGTGAGTACCTGGCGGGCCGGGTCGCCGACCTGGACGACGTGCGGAACCGTATCGTCGCCCGGCTGCTCGGGGTGCCCATGCCGGGAGTGCCCGACAGTGACGAGCCGTACGTCCTCATCGCCCGCGATCTGGCACCGGCCGACACGGCGCTGCTCGATCCGTCACTGGTCCTCGGTTTCGTCACCGAGGAGGGCGGACCCACCAGCCACAGCGCGATCCTGGCGCGGGCGCTCGGCGTGCCGGCCGTGGTCGCGCTGCCGGGCGCGGGCGAGCTGGCCGAGGGCACGGTGATCGCCGTGGACGGCAGCTCGGGTGAGGTCTTCGTGGACCCGAGTGCGGAGAAGAGGGCCGAGCTGGAGGCCGCGGCGGCGGAGCGCAGGGCGGCGCTGGCCGCGTCGTCCGGCCCGGGCGCCACCTCGGACGGGCACAAGGTGCCGCTGCTGGCCAATGTGGGCGGTCCCGCGGACGTACCGGCCGCCGTGGAGGCCGGGGCGGAGGGTGTGGGTCTGTTCCGCACCGAGTTCCTCTTCCTGGACGACAGCGGGAGCGCGCCCTCCGAGCAGAAGCAGTTCGAGGCGTACCGGCAGGTCCTGGAGGCGTTCCCCGAGGGACGTGTCGTCGTGCGGGTGCTGGACGCGGGGGCGGACAAGCCGCTGGACTTCCTGACGCCGGCCGACGAGCCGAACCCGGCGCTGGGTGTGCGCGGACTGCGGACGCTCCTCGATCACCCGGAGGTGCTGCGGACGCAGCTGACGGCGCTCGCGAAGGCCGCGGAAGGGCTGCCCGTGCACCTCGAGGTGATGGCACCCATGGTCGCGGACCGTACCGACGCCAGGGCCTTCGCGGACGCGTGCCGGGAGGCCGGGTTGCGGGCCAAGTTCGGCGCGATGGTGGAGATTCCGTCGGCCGCGCTGCGGGCGCGGTCCATCCTGCGGGAGGTCGAGTTCCTGTCCCTGGGCACCAATGACCTCGCGCAGTACACGTTCGCGGCGGACCGGCAGGTGGGCGCGGTGTCGCGGCTGCAGGACCCGTGGCAGCCCGCACTGCTCGACCTGGTGGCGCTGTCCGCCGGGGCGGCACAGGCCGAGGGCAAGAGCTGCGGTGTCTGTGGCGAGGCCGCGTCCGATCCGCTGCTGGCGTGCGTACTGACCGGTCTGGGCGTCACCTCCCTTTCCATGGGTGCGGCGTCGATCCCCTACGTACGGGCGGCGCTGGCGAAGTACACGCTGGACCAGTGCGAGCGTGCCGCGGCTGCCGCGCGGGCGGCGGACACCGCGGACGAGGCGCGCGACGCGGCTCAGGCGGTGCTGTCCGGCGAGTAGCCGTCGCCCAGTCGGCGTCCGGGGGCGCTCCACCTGAGGGTGGGGCGCCCCTGGCCGTACCGTCAGTGGGTGTGTCCGCCCTTCGTCGGTCCCTGGTCGTCGATGCTCGGTGGGGCGCAGTAGTCGACGCCCGACTCGGGAGAGACGAGGTCCCCGGACGCGGAGTCCGTGCAGTAGGCGTCGAAGACTTCCCCCGCGGTGAGGGGCACGAGTCCGTCCCCGCGCAGTTTCCAGCCGTAGACGCGGTCGGTCGTCCCGGAGCCGCTGGTGCGCATGACGAGGCCGCCGGCGCTCTGCGTGGCCAGGCCCACGGCCAGGACCGTGGTGAGTTCGAGCGTTCCGGTGTCGTCCGTGCGCCACGGTGCGCCGGGGCCCTCGGACCGCAGGGCCGCGGTGAGTGGCTGGGAGGCGGCGGAGACGGTGCACACGAGGTGGTGCTCGCCGGGTCCCACCGCGTCGAGGATGCGGGTGAGCAGTTCCGTGGCGTGGGTGAAGGCGGCTCGTCCGATGTCCTCGCCGCACGAGGCGCAGGCGCCGATGCCTGCCAGGAGGGTGGCCGCGTACTGCCAGGTGGCCTGGCGGACCGCCTCGTCGACCAGGTCGGGGACGAGTTCGTCGAAGGGCTGGCCCTCGTACGGCACGCTGGGGCCGGTCGCGGCCAGCTCGGCGGTGTACCGGGTGCGGCTGGCCGGGGTGTCGGGTTCGAGGCCGGTCTCGGCGCAGAACTCCGCGTACTCCTCGGGGTCGAAGAGGGCGACCGTGGTGTGGCTGCCCTGGGCGGAGAGGGTCCTGAGCAGCGCTTCGACCTGTCGCAGATAGGTCGTGTGGTCGTCGAACGTGAAGGTGCGGTAGCGCCGCATCGCCGTGAAGTCGTGCTCGTCGGCCAGCAGGCCGATGGTGCCGGCGATCTCGCGGCGCAGGACGCGTCGCATGGTCGGTTGCTGGGTGTGCGGCATGGTTCCCCCTGTGCGCAGCGGTCGATCAATGCTCACTCACCGTAACCGGCGGCACTGACAGTGCCCGGCGAGCGGGGGAAATGCCAGGTCAACGACGTTTGTGTGCCAACTCCTCGTAGAAGCGCAGCAGGTCGAGGTCGTCGACGGAGCCCGGGTTGACGGCCTTCTCGAGCGGGCTGCCCTGGAGGAGGCGTTTCACCGGGACCTCGATGCGTTTGCCGGTCAGGGTGTGCGGGATGCCGGGGACCTCGATGATCTCGTCGGGCACGTGCCGTGGGGAGAGCTCTTCGCGGAGGGTGTGCCTCACACGGTGCCGCAGTGCTTCGTCCAGGACCGCGCCGGGGGCGAGCTGGACGAACAGGGGCATCCAGTAGCCGCCGTCGGGTTCCTCGACGCCGATGACGAGGGACTCCTTGATCTCGGGGAGGCGCTCGACGGCTTCGTAGATGTCCGCCGAGCCCATGCGGACGCCCTGGCGGTTGAGCGTGGAGTCGGAGCGGCCGTGGATGACGACGGAACCGCGGGAGGTGACGGTGATCCAGTCGCCGTGGCGCCAGACTCCGGGGTAGGTGTCGAAGTAGCTGTCGTGGTAGCGGCTGCCGTCGGGGTCGTTCCAGAAGCGGATCGGCATGGACGGCATGGGGTTGGTGACGACGAGCTCACCGACCTCGTCGACGAGCGGCTCGCCGTTCGGGTCCCAGGAGCGCAGGTCGGTGCCGAGGCTCGGGGCCTGGAGTTCACCGATGTGCACGGGGAGGGTGGGGACGGCTCCCGCGAAGCAGGAACACACGTCGGTGCCGCCGCTGACGGAGGCGATCCACAGGTCCGCCCCGCTCTCCGCGAACTCGTCGTGCAGCCACCGGAAGCCGTCGGGCGGCAGGGGGGAACCCGTGGTGCCGACGCAGCGCACGCGGGAGAGGTCGTGGTCGCGTGCCGGGCGGATGCCGGCCTTGCGGCAGGCCATGACGTACGCGGCGGAGGTGCCGAAGAGGGTGGCGCCGGTGCGTTCGGCGACGCGCCACTGGGCGCCCGTGTCGGGGTGGCCGGGGCTGCCGTCGTAGAGGACGACCGTGGCGCCCGTGAGCAGGCCGGAGACTAGGAAGTTCCACATCATCCAGCCGGTGGACGTGTACCAGAAGAAGCGGTCCCCGGGGCCCAGGTCGCAGTGCAGGCCGAGTTGTTTGAGGTGCTCGACGAGGATGCCGCCCTGGGACTGGACGATGGCCTTGGGAAGGCCGGTGGTGCCGGAGGAGTACAGGACCCACAGGGGGTGGTCGAACGGGACCTGTTCGAAGACGGGGTCGGTGTCCGCGGAGGTCAGGGCGGACCAGTGCAGGGCCCCCTCGGGAGCTTCGGTGCCGAGCAGCGGGACGTGGACGACGGCGCGGAGGGTGGGGAGGGCGCGGCGGAGTTCCGCGACGGTGTCCCGGCGGTCGTGCACCTTGCCGCCGTAGCGGTAGCCGTCGACGGTGAACAGGACGACGGGTTCCACCTGCTGGAAGCGGTCGAGGACGCTGCGGGCGCCGAAGTCGGGGGCGCAGGACGTCCAGACACCGCCCACGGCGGCCGTGGCGAGGAGGGCGACGACGGCCTGCGGGATGTTCGGGAGGTAGCCGCTGACGCGGTCTCCCGGCCGTACGCCGAGGGCACGCAGTTCGTCGGCGAGGGAGCCCACTTGGCGGCGCAGTTCGGACCAGGTGACCGGGCGTGGCTCGTGGGTCTCGTCGACGTACAGGAGGGCTGGTTCGCCGGCGCGGGTGTCCGCGGCGCGCAGGGCGTGCTCGGCGTAGTTGAGGGTCGCCCCGGGGAACCATCGGGCCCCCGGCATGGAGCGGTCGCCCAGTACGCGCGCGTAGGGGGTGGAGAACCGTACTTCGAACCATTCCGAGACGGCCTGCCAGAAGGTGTCCAGTTGCTCCACGGACCAGCGGTGCAGGGCCGCGTAACCACCCTCGGCCGGTGCTCCGTGGTGCGCGGCGGCCCAGGCCTGGAACCGGGTGATCTGCGCCCGGGCGACGCTCTCCGGGTCGGGCTGCCAGAGCGGCGAGGGGTTCGCTGGGGTCATGGGGCGGCTCCCGGACTGTACGCGGCGTGTGCGTGGGGCGCGCACGGGCTGGGGTGTGCGCGTGACGCGGCTGACAGGGACGATGCCACGTGATCGATTGGTGCACCAGGGTGCGGCGCTCTTCGTCCGCGCTGGTCGGCGCCGTGCGGATGTCCTCCGGCCATGGGTGAACGGCAGTTGAACGACTCACGCTTCCCGGCCGGTCAGTGGCAGGGTGACCGGCATGGAAGCTCGTGACCTGGTGCGTTCGGTGAAAGCGGTCGGTTCGGCAGGGGCTGCGCAGGGCCTGCGCGTCGTGCGGGCGGCGTGGCGCAGGCGGCGCACGGCCGCCGGACCGTCCGGACGGGGCGCGGAGCGTGCCCGGGTGCCCGGTCAGGTGCGGGGGGCGGAACCGGGTCCGGGCGGCGGGGTCGTCCGGTTCGCGCGCTCGGAGCTGCGGGTCACCGTGGCCGTGAACGGCGCCGTCTTCTGGAGCTGGGACGGCGCCGGGCCGGAGCCGTCGTACGCCCTGGCGGGCCGTCGCCCCGAGCCGGATCCGCGGGCCGTCCTGGAGCCCGACACGGACGGCGGGTGGCGGGTGGTGGCCGAGCGCGTCACGGTCGTCGTGTCGCGGCACGGCGCCGTCGAGGTGCGGACGCCGGGCGGGGTGACCCTGCGCCGGGACCTGCCGCCCCGCTGGTGGGAGCCGGCCGGCGGGGGCGCGGCGCGCTGGATGCAGCGCGCCGAGGTGGCCGCGGACGCGCGGTTCTTCGGGCTGGGCGGGCGGACGGCGGGGCCGCGGCTGCGGGCCGGGACGTACCGCCTGGGGAACACCGCTCCCGGGCACGCGTTCGTGCCGGGCGACGATCCGCTCCCCCTCGGCATGCCGGTGCACATGGTGGTGGCCGACGCGGGGACCCATCTGGTGTTCCACGACACCCCGTGGGACGGCACGGTGACGCTGCGGGAGGGCGAGGAGGGCGCCGGCTCCGGGCACGACCGGGCGGGGACGGCGGAGACGCGGATGGCCGGTGGTCCGCTGCGCTGCTGGGTGGTGGTGGGGCCTCCCGCGCGCGTGCTGCACACCTGGGCCGCGCTCACCGGGGCACCGGTGCCGCCACCGGTCTGGGCGCTGGGGCACCACCACGCGCTGCCGGGGGCGGTGGACGAGCGGGAGGTGCGGCGGACCGTCGCGGGCCATCGGGAGCACGGTCTGCCGCTCGACGCGCTCCACCTCGGTACGGGCGGCTGCGGCGCGGACCGGATGTCCGCGGGCGGCGAGGAGTGTTCGGCCGCGCTGCCGGTGCTCGCCGAGGAGCTGCGCCGGGGCGGGGTCCGGCTCGTCGCCGTCGTTCCTCCGGCGGTCGCGGCGCAGCCGGTGCTCCCGGAGGGCCGGGGAGGTGACCATCGCGAGGCGCACGACGTGTACGCGTGGTACGTGGCGCACGACGGGGCCGAGGGGACCCGGGAACGCGCGCCTCTTGAGCGGCCGTTCCTCCTGTCCCGGACGGGCCGGGCCGGTTTGCAGCGCCACGGGGGCGCTTGGCTAGGGGAGGTGGCGACGGGGTGGCCGGGGCTGCGGGCGTCGTTGTCCTCGGTGCTCGGCCTCGGGCTGTGCGGAGTGCCGTACTCGGGTTCCGACGTCGGCGGTGCCGACGGACGTCCGTCGCCGGAGCTTTACCTGCGGTGGCTGCAGATGGGCGCGTACCTGCCGCTGTTCCGGACGCGCGCCGGTTCTGCCGCGGGCGGCGGGGAGCTGTGGGAGCTCGGGGACGAGGTGCTGCCCCACGCGCGTGGGGCACTGCTCGAGCGGCGGCGGCTGCTGCCGTACTTCCTGACGCTGGCGCAGCTGGCGCGCCGGACGGGGGCGCCCTACGTGCGGCCGCTGTGGTGGGGCTCGCCCGAGGACCGGGCGCTGCGCGACTGCGAGGACGCCTTCCTGCTCGGTGACTGCCTGCTGGTGGCTCCGGTGCTGGAACCGGCCGTGCGCCGGCGCGTGGTGCGGCTGCCGCGGGGGCGGTGGTACGACACGGTGACCGAGGAGCCGTACGAGGGGCCCGGCCGGGTGCTGGTCGAGGCGCCGTCGTCGCGGATACCGGTGCTCGCGCGCGCGGGCGCCGTGCTGCCGGTCCGGGGCGCGGACGGTGGCCTGGAGTTGGAGGTGTGGGCGCCCGCGCGCGGGCGTACGGGGGGCGGGACCGTGGTGCACGACACGGGTGACGGCAACGGCGAGCCGGCGGTGGAACGCTATGTGTCCCGGTGGCGCAAGCGCGCGGTGGTCGTGGAGCGGGCCGGTGACGGCGGGCCGGGCGGGCCGCCGTACCCCGTACGGATCCGCGGTCTCGCCCGGCCGTGAGGGCCTGCCCCGCGGGCCCGTGGACCCGCCCCGGCCGTGGGTTCAGCCGTACCGGCCCTCGAAGAAGGCCCGTACGGCCATGGTGTGCAGGGGGAAGGCGAGTTCGGCCGGTCCGCGCAGCAGGTGCCACCCCTCCGTCTCGTCCGTCTCCGCGGACGGGGGCAGGTCGTCGGCCGGTCGCTGCGGGAGGAGGCCGAAGAGCAGCAGGTGTCCGTCGGGCGAGCTCATCGCGTCGGCGAGGCGGACGTCGTCCGCGGCGGCGTGGATGCCGGTCTCCTCCGCGAGTTCGCGGACGACGGCCTCGCGCCAGTCCTCCCGGTGGTCGATGAACCCCCCGGGCAGGGCCGTGCCCCCGCGCGCGGGTGCGATGGTGCGGGTGATGGCGACCAGCGAGGTACCGCGGGTGTCGTGCACGGGCAGCAGGGCCACCGCCACGGGCAGGGGGTTGCGGTAGGCGGCCGTGTGGCAGACCGCGCAGGTGCGGGGCCAGCCGGAGACGCCCTCTCCGTAGGGTGCGCCGCAGCTCGAACAGTGGCTGCCGGGCGCGGGGTGGACGGTGGTGGGTGCGGTCGCGGACACGCGGCGGACTGTAGCCGATCACGTCGGGAACGTCCCCCGCGGGCAGCTCAGGAGGCGGGTGTCAGGGACTTCCTGGAGACCGGGAAGTCGAAGTAGGTGTCCGGGTAGGGCTCCGGCCCGTAGGTGAAGTGCCACCACTCCTCGGGGTAGTCGACGAATCCCACGCCCTCCAGGGTCTCCTTCAGGAACTGCCGGTCGGCGCGCTGGGCGGCGCCGACGCGGGGGTCGTCGGTGTGGGAGAGGGTGTCGAAGCAGTCGTACCCCGTTCCCATGTCCACGGAGTTGTCCGGGAAGCGCTCGTGGCGGGGTGCGTAGCAGGGCACGAGGGGTTCACCTGGCACGTACGGGCGGGTCGGCCGGGCGGGGAGCCGCACCAGGGTGAGGTCGACCGTGGAGCCGCGGCTGTGGCCGGACCTCTCCGCGATGTAGCCGTCGGCGAACAGGCGGGGCTTGTCGACGCGGGGGTAGAACTCGGCCTTCGTCCGCTCGTCGTCGAGGTCCTGGGCCCAGCGGACGAAGTGGTCCACCGCGCGCTGCGGGCGGTAGCAGTCGTACACCTTGAGCGTGTAGCCCCGTTGCAGGAGCTTGCGCTGGGCCTGGTGGAGGGCTTCGGCGGCGGGGCGGGTGAGGACGCACAGGGGCTGCCGGTAGCCGTCCACGCGCTCGCCGACGAAGTTGTGCGCGGTGGCGTAGCGGATGTCGTGGAGGATCGTCGGGTCCACGCTCCGCAGCGGGACGAAGTCCTCGGGCGCCGTGGGCTCGGGGCCGGCTCCGGCCGGTGCGGCCGTCGTGGTCAGGGCGAGCAGGGACGCGGCGGTGACGAGCAGGGCGCGCAGCCGGGTCGGGAGTGTCGTCATGTTCCTTGATGTACCAGCCGAGGGGCCACCGCGGCAGGGGATCGCGTGCGGGGGCGCCCGGATCCGGGCCGGACCGTCGCGGCCGGCTCTCGCGTGCCGTACGGCGGTGTGGGACGGTGTCAGGACCGAACCGTCGTGCGGACTTCGCGTACGGGAGGTCTCGATCATGGCCGACGCAGCGGAGCGCGTCCCGGACGCCGGAGTGCTGGCGGAGGAGATCTTCGACGGGCTGCGTGCCGCGATGGAGGTCTTCGCCGTCGACGTGGGGGTCCGTCGGGGCCTGTACGAGGCACTGGCCTCGCACGGCTCCATGACGGCACGGGAGTTGTCGAGGACGGCCGGTGTCCACGCCCGGTACGCGCGCGAGTGGCTGGAGCAGCAGGCCGTGGCCGGCGTCCTGGCCGTCTCGGGGCCGCCTTCCGGCGACGACGTCTACGAGCGGCGGTTCGCGCTTCCCGCGGAGCACGCGCGCGTGCTGGTGGACCGCGACGACCCGCTGTTCCTGGGGACGGGCCCGCAGTTCGTCGTCTCGATCGCCGGGGTGCTGCCCGAGCTGCTGGAGGCGTTCGGTACGGGTGCGGGCGTGCCGTACGAGCGGTACGGCCGGGGCACCCGTGAGGGCATCGCGGGGCTGAACCGGCCCCTGTACCGGCCGGAGACGGTGCGTTCCTGGGTGGCCGCCCTGCCGGACGTGCACGGGCGGCTCGCGGGCGGGCCCGGTGGCCGGGTGCTGGACCTGGGCTGCGGGCTGGGCTGGTCGACGATCGCCCTGGCCCGCGCCTTCCCCGCCGCGCGGCTCACCGGGATCGATCTGGACGACGCCTCCGTGGAGCAGGCCCGGCGCAACGCCCGGGAGGCCGGGCTGGGCGAGCGGGTGTCGTTCGTGCGTACCGATGCCGCGGGGGTCCGCGGGGGCGGTTCCGTGGACCTGGTGACGGTGTTCGAGGCGCTGCACGACATGGCCGACCCGGTCGGTGCGCTGGTGTCGGTGCGCCGGCTGCTGTCCCCTTCGGGTGCCGTGCTCGTCGCGGACGAGAAGGTGAGCGAGGAGTTCACCGCTCCGGGGCCGGAGCTGGACCGCGTCAACTACGCGTTCAGCGTGCTGCACTGCCTGCCGGCCACGCGCGCGGAGGGTGCCCGGGTGGAGGCGGGCACGGTGCTGCGGCCGGACATGGTGCGCGGGTACGCGCGCGGGGCGGGGTACGGCACGGTCGAGGTGCTCGACATCGAGCACGACCTGTGGCGTTTCTACCGGATCAGTCCCTGAGGGGGCGTTTCCAGCGGTTCAGCCCCCGAGAGCCCTGGAACTCCCCACCGTCACCCGCGACCTTGACGCTCCCTGAGCGGAGGCCGACACTTCCGGTGTCAGTCGACATCGCCGCATTCGGGTGGCTTTGCGCACCATGTGCACCGGGCCACTCGGGCATCCCGTCCGCGTCACCGCGTCACGGGCCTCTCCCACGGGCGATCCGGCTGCGACGGCACGCTCGTCAGGGACGCCGGGCGCGGCGCGGGCCCCTTCCCTGCACGCGGCTGGTCCCGGCCGGACCGGAGCAGCCGCGGGAGACGCACCCCGCACGGAGGGGCCGGGGGCGACCGCCCCGGCCGAGGCCACGGCCCAGGAGCCGCCATGAGCAACGGCAACATCTTCGTCGGTGAGGTCATCGGTACCGCGATCCTGATCCTCTTCGGCGCCGGTGTGTGCGCCGCCGTCACCCTGAGGTACTCCAAGGCCCGCGCCGCCGGCTGGACCGTCATCGCGTTCGGCTGGGGCTTCGGTGTGCTGGCGGGCGCGTACACCGCCGCGCCCTTGTCGGGCGGTCAGCTCAACCCGGCCGTCACCCTCGGCATCGCCGTCGACACCGGGCTGTGGGGCAAGGTCTGGGTCTACCTGCTGGGCCAACTGGTCGGCGCGATGCTGGGCGCGGTCCTCGCGTACCTGGTCTACTGCGCCCAGTTCCGGGCCAACGTCCGTGACACCGGCACCACCGAGGGCACCACGGACGAGCCGGTGCCGACCATCGGCATCTTCTCCACCGTGCCGGAGATCCGGAACCCGGTCGCCAACCTCATGACCGAGATCATCGCGACGACGGCCCTGGTGCTGCCGATCCTCGCCTTCGGACTCACCGACGGACTCGGCGAGTCGGGCACGCTGGTGCTGATCGTGTCCCTGCTGGTCGTCGGCATCGGCCTCTCCCTCGGCGGGCCCACCGGCTACGCGATCAACCCGGCGCGCGATCTGGGGCCGCGCATCGTGCACACGTTCCTGCCGATCCCGCACAAGGGCAGCTCCGACTGGGGGTACGCCTGGATCCCGGTCGCCGGCCCGCTGATCGGAGGGGTCCTCGCGGGCCTCGTCTACAACGCAGCCTTCTGACGCACTCGACGCAACTGACATATCCGACGTATCTGACGTGATCGACGCATCTGATGTATCTGACGTAAGGGGACGTCATGCCGGACACAGCTCAGCGTTACGTCGCCGCGATCGACCAGGGCACCACCTCCAGCCGCTGCATCATCTTCGGCTCGGACGGCGGGATCGTCGCGGTCGACCAGCGCGAGCACCGCCAGATCTTCCCCAAGCCGGGCTGGGTGGAGCACGACGCCACCGAGATCTGGTCGAAGGTGCAGGCGGTGGTCGCTGGGGCGCTCGCCAAGGCCGGCCTGCGCGCCGGGCAGCTCAGCGCGCTCGGCATCACCAACCAGCGGGAGACGACGGTCCTGTGGGACCGCGCGACGGGCAAGCCCGTGCACAACGCGATCGTCTGGCAGGACACCCGCACCTCCGCGCTCTGCGGCGAACTGGGCGGCGCGGACGGGCAGGACCGTTTCCGCGGGCGCACCGGGCTGCCGCTGGCGAGCTACTTCTCCGGACCGAAGGCGGTCTGGCTGCTGGACAACGTGCCGGGCCTCAGGGCCCGCGCCGAGCGCGGCGAGATCGCCTTCGGCACGATCGACTCCTGGCTGATCTGGAACCTCACCGGCGGGACCGACGGCGGGCGCCACGTCACCGACGTCACCAACGCCTCACGCACCATGCTGATGAACCTGGAGACCCTCCAGTGGGACTCCTCGGTCCTCTCCGCGATGAACGTGCCGGAGGCGGTCCTGCCGGAGATCCGGTCCTCCGCCGAGGTGTACGGCACCGCCGTCGGCCGGCTCGCGGGCGTGCCGGTCGCGTCGGCGCTCGGCGACCAGCAGGCGGCGGTGTTCGGCCAGGCCTGCTACGACGTGGGCACGGCGAAGAACACGTACGGGACCGGCAGCTTCCTGCTGCTCAACACGGGCCGCCGGCCGGTGCCGTCGAAGAACGGGCTGGTCACCACCCTGGGTTACAAGATCGGCGACGAGGCCCCCGTGTACTGCCTGGAGGGGTCGATCGCGATCACGGGCGCCCTGGTGCAGTGGTTCCGCGACCAGCTCGGCATCATCCGCAGCGCGGACGAGATCGAGCCCCTGGCGGCGAGCGTCGACGACAACGGCGGCGCGTACATCGTGCCCGCGTTCTCCGGTCTGTTCGCGCCCTACTGGCGGTCGGACGCGCGCGGGGTCGTCACCGGGCTCACGCGGTACGTCACGAAGGCGCACCTCGCGCGGGCGGTGCTGGAGGCGACGAGCTGGCAGGTGCGGGAGGTCGTGGACGCCATGTTCCAGGACTCGGGGGTGCGGATCACCACCCTCAAGGTCGACGGCGGCATGACCGGGAACAACCTGCTGATGCAGCACCAGGCGGACGTCCTGGACGTGCCGGTGATCCGTCCGAAGGTCGCGGAGACGACCTGTCTGGGGGCCGCGTACGCGGCCGGGCTCGCCACCGGCGTCTGGCACGACCTCGACGAACTGAAGTCGCACTGGCAGCGGGACGCGGAATGGACGCCGTCCATGGAACCGTCCGTCCGCGACCGTGAGTACCGCAACTGGCACCGGGCGGTGGAGCGGAGCTTCGGCTGGCACGAGGAGGACGCCGGCTGAGGGCGCCGGCTGAGGACACGCACGCGCGCGCGTGCCGGTGTGCCGCGGCCCGTACCCCCGCCGGTTCCGCCGCCGACGGGTGTACGGGCCGCGGACCCGCGTCAGCCGGTGCTGCTCCGCTCGCGCCCGGCCGCGTGGGCCATGGCGTGCCGTACGACCGCGACGAGGACCTCCTTGACGGACTCCCGCTCGCGGGCGTCGCACAGGAGGATCGGCACCTCGGGGCCGAGGTCGAGCGCCTGACGGACGTCCTCGGCGGGGTACCGGGCCGCGTCCTCGAAGCAGTTGACGCCGATCACGAAGGGGACGGACAGCCGCTCGAAGTAGTCCACCGCGGCGAAGCAGTCCTCCAGGCGGCGGGTGTCGACGAGCACGACCGCCCCCAGGGCGCCGGTCGAGAGCTCGTCCCACATGAACCAGAACCGGTGCTGACCGGGGGTGCCGAAGAGGTAGAGCACGAGGTCCTCGCGGAGCGTGATGCGCCCGAAGTCCATCGCCACGGTCGTGGTGTGCTTGTCCTCCACACCGGTGGTGTCGTCGACCGGGCGGCCCGCCTCGGTGAGCAGCTCCTCGGTGCGCAGCGGTTTGATCTCGCTGACCGCGCCGACGCAGGTCGTCTTGCCCACGCCGAAACCGCCGGCCACCAGGATCTTGAGCGTGACGGGCTCGACCGGGGCTCTGCCGCGTACGGAACGCCCGAAGATCATCGGTTTCTTCCTCTGTTTGTCGGTGACCGGACGGCTGCGCCGTTCAGAGCGCCCGGAGGCCGTTGATCACGTCGCGCAGGATGTTCTCGTCCACCAGCTCCGCGGGCGGTACGGGACGGTTCACGTGGACCAGTCGTTCGTCCACGAGATCGCCCACGAGGACGCGTACCACTCCGACGGGCAGGTCGAGTTCCGCGGCGAGCTCCGCCACCGACTGCGGGGAGTCGTGGCAGAGCCCGACGATGGTCAGGTGCTCCGGGGAGAGCGAGTGGTCCGCCTCCGGGTCGTCCGCGTCCGGTTCCGCCACGACCAGCGCTATCAGGTCCAGTCGGTGCTGGACCGCATGGCTGGTGCGGCCCCGCGTCATGGCGTACGGACGGACCACCGGTCCGGCCTCGTCGTCGAACCAGTGGTCGTTGCCCTGACCGTCTCCGCTCATGTCACCCCACTACCCGCCTTCAGGGCACATCGGTGCGCGGAGCGGCGCCCAGGTGCACGCCGACCCGCTTCACCAGCAGCGTCATTTCGTAGGCGACCTGCCCGACATCGGATTCCGCGTCCGCCAGGACGGCCAGGCAGCTGCCGTCACCGGCGGCCGTGACGAACAGGAAGGCGTCGTCGAGCTCGACGATCGTCTGCCGGACGCTGCCCGCCTCGAAGTGGCGGCCGACGCCCTTGGCGAGACTGTGGAAGCCGGAGGAGACGGCCGCCAGGTGCTCGCTGTCCTCGCGGGTCAGGTCCGCGGAGACACCCGTGGGCAGTCCGTCGCTGGACAGCACGAGCGCCTTGCGGATGCTGGCGACGCGTTCCACCAGGTCGTCGAGGAGCCAGTTCAGCTCCTTGGACTCCGTGCCGGCGGCGGTGGGCGCTGGGACCTTCGGTGCGGTCATCGACCGTCCCCCTTGTTCGTTCCTCGTGCTGGTGCTGTGCCGTCTGTGCTGTCCGCGCCGTCGTGGGCCCGGCCGCCCACGGCGTTCTCCTCACGGCCGCGCTGCCAGCCCCGCTGGAGCGAGGCCATCCGGCTGCGCACCTGGTCGGCGTCGCGGTCGGCGAGGACCTCCTGTTCCCGGCGGGCCAGGTCGCGCTCCGCGTGCCGTGCGGCTCCGTCCCTCAACTGCGGGGCCAGGCTGGCCTGCCGGACGCGGCGGGGCAGCGGGTTGCCCTGCGATTCTGCCTCGTCCGTCCCGTCGTGCCCGCGCGGGGTGTCCTGCGGTGCGGGGTCCGACGGGCTCGTACGGCGACGCCTGGGCAGGTTGGGCAGGTCCGGAGACGGCTCATGAGCGCCACCGCGGGGGGCTGTTCCGGGCCCACCACCGCGGAGGGCTGTTCCGCGCTCGACGGGCGCCGGTTCGTGCCCCTGCGGGGTCTCCTCGCCGCCGCGCCCTGCATCGTCCGTCACGGGGCGCCCGTGCGAGCTGACGAGCTTGGGCGTCCGGCGCCTGGGCAGCGCTACGGGCTCCTCGGCGCCGTCCTGCGGCGAGCGCGCGCGGTCGAGGCGGAAGCCGGTGCCGTTGGTGTCGGGGACGTCGTCGGTGAGCAGCGCGTCCGGGAGGAAAACGACGGCCGTGGTGCCGCCGTACGGCGAGGGCTGAAGGGAGACGCGGACGTTCTGCCGCTGGGCGAGCCGGCCGACCACGAACAGTCCGAGCCGGTCGGTGTCGGACAGTTCGAACTCGGGGGTCTCGGCGAGCCGCAGATTGGCGTCGAGGAGGGCCTCGGCCGACATGCCGAGGCCGCGGTCGTGGATCTCCAGGGTGAAGCCGTTGGCGACCCGCTCGCCCCGTACCTGGACGGGCGTGTGCGGCGGGGAGAACACCGTGGCGTTCTCCAGCAGTTCGGCCACGAGGTGGGTCAGGTCGGCGACCGCCGGGCCGGTGACCGCCAGCCGGGGCAGCCGTCGGACCTCGATGCGCTCGTAGTCCTCGACCTCGGCGACGGCCGCCCGTACGACGTCCATCAGCTGGACCGGCTTGCGCCACTGCCGGGAGGGCGCGGCGCCGGAGAGGATGACGAGGCCCTCGGCGTGGCGCCGCATGCGCGTGGTCAGGTGGTCGAGGCGGAAGAGGTCGGCGAGTTCCTCGGTGTCCTCGGTGCGGCGCTCCATCGTGTCGAGCAGGGTGAGCTGCTTGTGCAGCAGGACCTGGCTGCGGCGGGCGAGGTTGACGAAGACCTGGGATATGCCGTCGCGCAGTTCGGACTGCCGGACGGCGGCCTCGACGGCGGAGCGCTGGAGGGTGTTGACGGCCTGGCCGACCGCGCCGATCTCGGTCCTGTCGTACGTGAGGCGCGGGGCCTCGGTCTCCACGTCGACCTTCTCGCCCGCGGACAGGCGGCGTATCACGCCGGGCAGCCGGACCTCGGCCGCCTCATGGGCCTCCTGGCGCAGCCGGAGCAGGTCCCGCACGTGGGACCGGCCGATGCGTACGGACAGGTAGAGCGAGACCAGGACGGCGACGAGGCCGAGGACGCCGGGGACGACGGCCTTGGCGACGACGGAGACGACGAGGGGGCGGACGCGCTCCTGGAAGCGCTCGCCCGCCTGGACGCCCAGGTCGGCGAGTTCGTCGAGCACCTGCCCGGCCGCGGTGTCCCAGCTCCTCGCGGTGACACCGGCGGGTGCGCCGGCGTCGGAGTCGAGGTCGGATTCGACGACGGCCTGCTCGGCGGTGCGCAGGGGGGCGGTTCCCGCGTTCGCCCAGTAGCGCTCGAAGCGTTCACGTTCCGCGGCGGGCAGCAGCGGCAGGTTGACCTCGTACAGCAGCGTGCGCTGGGCCACCAGGTCGGACACGGCGCGGGCCTCGTCGCGGGTGAGCCGGCCGGACACCAGGGCGGAACCGAGGAGGGCGTCCTCCCGGGAGAGCAGCTCCCGCGCGCGGGCGACGTTGACCAGGGCGCGGCCCTGCTTGTCCAGCTCCACGTCGTCGAGCGTCTGGAGGTCGCCCAGCAGCGAGAACGCCGGATCCACCAGGCGGTTGTAGAGGTCGAGGGCCTGGGAGACGTTGAGCGTGCCCTCCTCGACGCTGCCACGCAGGGACGGCAGGCCGTCGAGGGCGTCCAGCAGCGCGGTGAGGCGGGCGGCGGTCCCCTGGCCCATCCCGTCCCGCACCCCGTCGTCCGCGGCGCTGCGGCGGACCTTGGCCACGGCCGTGTCGGTGGCGGCCCGGCTGCGCCGCAGGGCGGCCGACGCGTCGGAGGCGCGGGGATCGGCGAGGTGGACGAGGGTCTGGCGGCGCTCCTCCTGGAGCACCTGCACGGCGTCCTCCGTCGGGAAACCGATCTCCTCGACGATGTGCGACACCTCGAAGAGCCGGTTCGCGTCGCGGACGGTGAGGAAGGTGGCGAAGCCCCAGATCGCGGTCAGGGACAGCAGGGGGACGAGCAGCAGCGCCACGATCTTCCTGCGGATGGATTTCCCGCGAAAGCGCATGGCCTCCCCCAGCTCGGTCCCACCCGCAACGGGGGACACATGTGCGTCAACAAACGGCGTGAGCCTACTACCGGAACACAGGTAACTCGAAGGGACGTCCAGGCCCACGACGCCCCGTCAGGGAACCGGACAGGGGGAGTTGTCCGTTCATCGGGTGAGATTGCCGCCTGCGGTCCGGCACGACAGCGACCGTTTTCCGGCTGCGCGTCCCGACGGTTGACCGGATTTCTCCGCGTGTCGGGAATCTTCTCCGGACGTCGTGCGTCCTTCCGTACAGGAAACGGGGGCGGAGCCGGCTTCGGGCGCCGCATGCCGCACTCGGGCGGCGTAAAACTGCGCATGCCGGGCAGCCAGAGGAATGCCGGGGTTCGTGGTCCCGGAGCGAGTCGGCTGCCGGCGGTGGGGAGTGACGGGTTGATGGTCAGGGCGGAGCGGGGCGGGGCGCCCGATGGCGTGGTGACGCCCACGGCGGAACACGGCGACAAGATCGGACCGGACCGCGGCACCACAAGCCGCGAAGTGGCCAATCGCGGCACCGCGCACCACGCCGCGGGGGACGGCGGCCGACCGGACCGTCCCGCGGCGGCGGACGGCGCGCACGAGCCGGACGGTGCGTACGGGGCGGAAGGGGCGGACGGCGAACACGGTCCGGACAGGTGGTACGGGGCCGGGGTGGCCGAGGAGCAGTCGTACCGCCGCCCGTTGTGGGTGGAGGAGCCGGCGCGCAGACGGCGGATGCCGGACCCGGTACGGACGGCCGCCGTGCGCGCGGTGCTGATCATCTCGGTGACGCTGATCCAGGCGATGGTGGCGTTCCTGTGCACGCTGGCCGGTTCGTGGCTCGCCTTCCCCATGGTGCTCAGCAGCATCGCCAGTACGGTGCTGGCGACGTGGAGCGTGCTGGACGTATGGGTCACCCGGCAGGTGTGGAACCAGCGGCACGGTGTGGTGTCCGCCCCGAGCAGCACGGCCCGCGCGCTGCGCCGGGAGCGCCGGCTGGCCCGGCGTCAGGCACGCTCCGCGGAGCGCTCCCGGCACCGCACACGTCGACAGCGGGGCGGTGCCGGGCAGCTGTCGCACCCGTAGGGCCTGAGACGCTTCCTCGACGGTTCACGGCGGCGAGGGGGCGTCCTGGTGGGCGCAGGTGTCGTCGATGGCAGGGCTCGCTACCATGACGTTGCGCATGACGCACAGTAAGGCGTCTATGCGCGACAGCATTCGCGCGGGACGACCGTCGCGTCAGGGCTTCCCGCAGATACGGTCCGCACAGGGCCGTCAGGTGGTGAGAGTCGACCCATGGCCCGCGTGCAGGATCGGAACGGCCGGAAGCAGGACGGACAGAAGCAGAACGGCAGGGGCGCGGCGAGCGCCGTCCAGTCGGTGGACCGGGCGGTGAGCGTCCTGGAGATCCTCGCCCGGCTCGGTGAGGCGGGCGTCACCGAGATCTCCGACGAGCTGGACGTGCACAGGTCCACCGCCTTCCGGCTGCTGGGCGTCCTGGAGAACCGCGGCCTGGTGGCCCAGACGAAGGACCGCGGCAAGTACTACCTGGGCGCCGGCGTGCTGCGCCTCGCGGGGGCGGCGGCAGTGCGTCTGGACATCTCCCAGGAGGGCGCCCCCGTCTGCCGCGAACTCGCCGACGAGCTGGGCGAGACCGTCAACATCGCGGTGCACGACGAGGACGCGGCCGTCAACATCATGCAGGCCCGCGGCACCGCGTCCGTCACCGCGCAGAACTGGCTCGGCCGGCGCACTCCCCTGCACGCGACGTCCAGCGGCAAGGTACTGCTGGCGCACATGCCGCCCACGCTGCGCGAGGGCCTGCTCGCCCGCTCGCTGCCGCGCTTCACGGAGCACACCGTCACGGGCGCGTCCGCGCTCCGCGCCGAACTGGAGACCGTGGTGGGGCAGGGGTACGCGACGACCGTCGGGGAGCTGGAACTGGGGCTCGCCGCCGTGGCCTCACCCGTGCGGGCCCACGACGGCAGGGTGGCCGGCGCGATCAGCGTCTCGGGTCCGGTGTACCGGCTGAGCCCCGAGCGGCTGCCGGAGCTGGCCGAGCGCGCGGTCGCGGCCGGGACCGAGCTGTCCCGCCGCCTGGGGTACGGCGGCTGAGAGGCGGACACGACAGCACCCGCACGCACCCACGGAACACGGCGCGGGCCGGAGCCTGCCGGTCCCGCGCCTCCTTCGTGTCGGCCACGTTTCGCGACGTCCGGGGGGTTTTACGTGGGGTTGACCCACACCCCTTGACGGCCCTGCGACGCCATTCTCACTATGTCTCTCACCACGCAACCCGTCGTGCAACGCGCAACAGCTGAGGAGTCTGTCGTGCCACACGAGGTCCGTGCCGCAGTCGCTGTGCAGAGGGGCGCACCTGGTTCCACGACCGCACCCCCTTCCCGTACCGCTCCCCGCGTGGTCGTCGTCGGCGCCGGCATCGTCGGCTGCTCCCTCGCCGACGAGCTGACCGCCCGCGGCTGGACCGATGTCACCGTCCTCGAGCAGGGCCCGCTGCCCGCCCCGGGCGGCTCGACCTCGCACGCCCCGGGACTCGTCTTCCGCACCAACCCCTCCGGAACGCTCACCGCGTTCGCCGCTTACACGGTCGAGAAGTTCTCGTCGCTGGAGGTGGACGGGGTCCCGTGCTTCGACCGGGTCGGCGGCCTGGAACTCGCGACCACCCCCGAGCGCCTCGCCGACCTGCACCGCAAGGCGGGCTGGGCCGCCTCCTGGGGCATCCGCGGCGAGGTCGTCCCCCCGGCCCGCTGCAAGGAGCTCTGGCCGCTCGTCGACGAGTCCCGGGTCCTGGGCGGCTTCCACACCCCGGACGACGGCCTGGCCCGCGCCCTCCCGGCCGCCCGGGCCCAGTTGGAGCGCGCGACCGCTCGCGGCGCCCGCTTCCTGGACCGCCACACGGTCACCGGCATCGAGCAGCGGGACGGCCGGGTCACCGGCGTCGTCACCGACCGCGGCGCCTTCCCCGCCGACCACGTCGTCTCGGCGGCCGGCTTCTGGGGCCCGGTCATCGGCCGTATGGCCGGCGTCGACGTACCCCTGCAACCGCTCGCACACCAGTACGCGAGGACACGGGCCCTCCCCGCACTCGCCGGACACCGGCGCGAGGCATCCCGGCCCATCCTCCGTCTCCAGGACCAGGACCTGTACCTCCGCGAGCACACCGACCGCATCGGCATCGGCTCCTACGCGCACCGCCCGCTGCCGGTCGACCCCTTCACGGTCCCGGCGTACGACGAGGCCCGCGCGCGGGACATGGCCATGCCGTCCTCGTTCCCGTTCACCGCGGAGGACTGGGCGCCCAGCTGGGAGGAGTGCCGCCGGCTGCTGCCGGCCCTGCGCGACACCGGCATCGACACGGGTTTCAACGGCGTGTTCTCCTTCACCCCGGACGGGATGCCGCTGCTCGGCGAGAGCCGCGCGCCCACCGGCTTCTGGCTGGCCGAGGCGGTCTGGGTCACCCACTCCGCGGGCGTCGCCAGGGCGGTCGCCGAGTGGATGGTCGACGGCCGCCCGTCCCTCGACGTGCACGAGTGCGACCTCACCCGCTTCGAGGACGCCCAGCGCTCGCCGTCGTACGTCGGCGAGCGCGGCGCACGGCAGTTCGTCGAGGTGTACGACGTGATCCACCCGCTCCAGCCGCCGGCGCACCCGCGCCCGCTGCGCGTCAGCCCCTTCCACGCCCGGCAGCGGGAACTCGGCGCCTTCTTCCTGGAGGGCGGCGGCTGGGAGCGCCCGCACTGGTACGAGGCGAACGCCCCGCTGGCGGAGGACCTGGTACTCCCGGAGCGGGACGCCTGGTCGGCCCGCTACTGGTCCCCGATCGCGGCGGCCGAGGCCCGGGCCACGCGGGAGAAGGTCGCCCTGTACGACATGACCCCGCTGCGCCGGATCGAGGTCACCGGCCCCGGCGCCCTCGCCTTCCTGCACCGCATGACCAGCAACAACGTCCGCAGGAAGGTCGGCACGGTCACCTACACGCTGCTGCTCGACGAGACCGGCGGCGTGCGCTCCGACCTGACGGTGACGCGCCTGGGGCCCGAGCGTTTCCAGGTGGGCGCCAACTCGCCCGCCGACCTCGACCGGCTGCTGCGTCACGCCCCCGCCGACACGCAGGTGCGGGACATCACCTCGGGGACCTGCTGCGTCGGCGTCTGGGGGCCGCTCGCCCGCGAGCTCGTGCAGCCGCTGACACACGAGGACTTCTCGCACGAGGGCTTCGGGTACTTCCGCGCGAAGGAGACGTACCTGGGGCACGTCCCGGTGACCGCGCTGCGCCTGAGCTACGTCGGCGAACTGGGCTGGGAGCTGTACACCACCGCCGACCTGGGACTGCGGCTGTGGGACACCCTGTGGGAGGCCGGCCGCCGGCTCGGGGTGGTCGCGGCGGGGCGCTCGGCGTTCACCTCCCTGCGGCTGGAGAAGGGCTACCGCGCCTGGGGCGTCGACATGACGGACGAGCACGACCCGTACGAGGCGGGCCTCGGCTTCGCGGTCCGCATGGACAAGGACGGCTTCGTGGGCCAGGACGCCCTGCGCTCCCGGTACGGCCCGCGGGACGCGCGGGATCCGTACGTGCCCGCCCGCAGGCTCACCCCCCTCCTCCTCGACGACCCCGCCGCCGTCGTCCTCGGCAAGGAGCCCGTGTACGTCGACGGGGTCCCGGCCGGGTACGTCACCAGCGCCTCGTACGGTTACACCCTGGGCCGCTGCGTCGCGTACGCCTGGCTGCCCCCGTCGGCCGCCGGGGCCGGCGTGCACATCGAGTACTTCGGCGAGAAGGTTCCCGCGACCGTCGCCGAGGAGCCGCTGTTCGACCCGGAGATGACCCGTATCCGCCGCTGAGACGCATCCGCGGGCCGCGGAGGACGGGAAGGACGAGAAGGACGAGGAGATACAGGTGTCCCCCTCTTACGACGTCGTCGTGGTCGGTCTCGGCGGGATGGGCGGTGCCGCCGCCCACCACCTGTCGGCGCGCGGTGCCCGCGTCCTCGGCCTGGAGAAGTTCGGCCCCGTGCACGCCCGGGGGTCCAGCCACGGCGGTTCGCGGATCACCCGGCAGTCCTACTTCGAGGACCCCGCGTACGTACCGCTGCTGCTGCGCGCGTACGAGCTGTACGAGGAGGTGGAGCGCGCGACCGGCCGGGAGATCGCCACCCTGTGCGGGGGCGTGATGATCGGGCGCCCGGACTCGCGGACCGTCTCCGGGTCGCTGCGGTCGGCCCGGCAGTGGGACCTGGCCCACGAGGTGCTCGACGCCGAGGAGCTCCGCCGCCGGTTCCCGACCCTGGACCCCGGGGACGACGAGGTCGCCCTCTTCGAGGAGAAGGCCGGACTGGTCCGCCCGGAGAACATGGTCGCCGCCCATCTGGAGCTGGCCGCCCGGCAGGGCGCCGACCTGCGGTTCGAGGAGCCGATGGTGCGGTGGGAACCGTACGGGGACGGAGTACGCGTCCACACGGAGCGGAACACCTGCACGGCGGGCCAGCTGGTGATCTGCCCGGGCGCGTGGGCGCCGCAGCTGCTCACCGACCTCGGGGTGCCGTTCACGATCGAGCGGCAGGTCATGCACTGGTTCCAGCCGTCGTCGCCGGACGGGGTGGAGCCCTTCCGCCCGGAGAACCACCCGATCTACATCTGGGAGGACGCGGGCGGCGTCCAGGTGTACGGCTTCCCCGCCATCGACGGCCCTGACCTCGGCGCCAAGGTCGCCTTCTTCCGCAAGGGGGAGGTCACCACCCCGGAGACCATCGACCGCACGGTCCACGACCACGAGGTCGCGGCCATGGCGGAGCACGTCTCCCGCCTGATCCCGGAGCTGCCCGGCACCTTCCTCAAGGCCGCCACCTGCATGTACTCCAACACCCCCGACGAGCACTTCGTGCTCTCCCGCCACCCCGCGCACCCCGGGTCGGTGACCGTGGCGTGCGGGTTCTCCGGACACGGCTTCAAGTTCGTGCCCGTGGTCGGGGAGATCGTCGCCGACCTCGCCCTGACCGGCACCACCGCACACCCGATCGATCTGTTCGACCCCCGCCGCCTCGCCGCCTCGCCAGCCTGAGGAGTACGCAGTGTCGACGTTCCCGGCCTCCCCCGCACCGCAGCGCGTCTCGCCCAGCCTGATCGCCACGCTGCCCGGTCACTACTACACCGATCCGGCGGTCTTCCGGCGGGAGCAGGAGCTGCTCTTCGAGTCGATGTGGATGTGCGCGGTCCGCTCCGCCGACCTCCCCCGGCCGGGCGCGTACCGCACCGTGCGGATCGGCCGGGAGAGCGTGCTGGTCACCCGGTCCCGCACGGGCGGGCTGCGCGCCTTCCTCAACGTCTGTCGGCACCGCGGCGCCCGGCTCTGCACGGAGGAGTCCGGGGAGGTGCGGCGCACCCTGCGGTGCCCGTACCACGCCTGGACGTACGACCTGGACGGCCGGCTGGTCGCCGCGCCCAACCTGGCGCGGATGCCGGACGTCGACCGGGTCGCGTACGGGCTGGTCGGGGTCGCGCTGCGCGAGTGGCTCGGGTACGCCTGGGTGTGCCTCGCCGAGGAACCGCCCTCGTTCGAGGAGACGGTGATCGGCTCGGCCGTGGAGCGCCTCGGCGACGCCGCCGCGATCGACCGCTACGGCACGGAGGGTCTCACACTGGGGGAACGCGTCTCCTACGACGTGCGGGCCAACTGGAAGCTGATCGTCGAGAACTTCATGGAGTGCTACCACTGCGCCACCATCCACCCCGAACTCAGCGAGGTGCTCCCCGAGTTCAGGGGCGGGTACGCGGCCCAGTACTACGTGGGCCACGGCGCCGCGTTCGGCGAGGGTGTCGAGGGGTTCACCGTGGACGGCAGCACGGGCTTCGGGAAGCTGCCCGAGGTCGCGCGGGAGCAGGACCGCCGCTACTACGCGATCACCGTGAAGCCGACCGCCTTCGTCAACCTCGTGCCCGACCACGTGATCCTGCACCGGATGTTCCCGCTCGCCGAGGACCGCACGCTCGTCGAGTGCGACTGGCTGTACGCGCCCGAGGTCGTCGCCTCGGGCGCGGACGTGTCGAAGTCGGTGCAGCTGTTCCACCGGGTGAACACGCAGGACTTCGCGGCGTGCGAGCGGACGCAGCCCGCGATGGGCTCGCGGGCGTACCGCCGGGGCGGGGTGCTGGTGCCGACCGAGCACCACATCGGTGACTTCCACGCGTGGCTGCTGCGGCGCCTGGACGCCGGTACCGCCCGGGCCGTCTGATCAGCCGGCCGCGAGCGGTCAGCCGGCCGCCGGCGCGGGCCGTTTGAACATCCGGGTCGCCGTGATCTCGCTGTGCACCGCCTCCCCCGCCTGCGGCGGCTGCGGCAGCCCCGGGCGCAGGTGCTCCTCCACGCTGATGTACTTCAGTCCCGCGCGCAGGTCCGCGTCGTTGCGCAGACGGATGACCAGCGGGAACTCGGCGAGCGCGGTGGTGTCGAACAGGCCGGTGGTGTAGAGCAGCTGCACCCCGAGGGCGTCCGACACGGCCCGCTGGAGCTCCAGCAGGTACGTGGCGTTGGCGCGTCCGATGGGGTTGTCGAGGAACAGCGTGCCCGCGTGCCGCTGCTTGTCGCGGCCCCGGTCGTTGGAGCGCAGCGCCGCCATCGTGCAGTACAGCGCGATCGCCGCGGTCAGCAGCTGTCCGCCGGAGAACACGTCGCCCATCTGGCCGACGGGCACCCGCTCGGCGCGCAGCACGGCGTCCGGCTTGAGGATCTCCACGGCGACGCCCTTGGGCCGCAGGGCCGCGGCGACCCCACGCAGCAGCAGGGACATGCCGTCGCGCCGCATGTCGGAGTTCTTCTTCACGGCCGCGCGCGTCGCCTCGTCGATGACCTCACCGAGCCGTTCGACGAGCGTGGCCTGGTCGGGCTCCTCGAAGCGGATGCGCAGGAACTCCTGCCCCGACCACTCCCCCAGCCCCTCGGGCAGGCGCGACAGCCGCTGCGCGGACCGCAGGGTGGCGAGGGCCGACTCCACGAGCCCGCGCAGCCGGTCCACGATCGAGTCGCGGTTGCGCTCCAGCTGCTCCAGCTCGTCGGTGAGGACGCGGAGCCGGGGCGCGAAGGCGTCCGCCCACTTCTGCGCGTGCTCGGGCAGCGCGGACGCGGGCAGCTCGCGGATCTGCTGGCGGGCCGGGGTGCGGACCTGCTCGAAGCGGGTGGCGTTGGCGTGCCGGACGAGGATGTCGCTCGCCTCGCGCACGGCGGCCTCGGCGGCGGACAGGTCGGCGGCGCAGCCGCGCAGCGAGCGGCGGGTCTCGGCGGCGGCCCGGCGGGCCTCCTCCAGGCTGCCGGGGTACG
This sequence comes from Streptomyces sp. CRN 30, assembly GCF_034105845.1. Lineage (NCBI taxonomy): Bacteria > Bacillati > Actinomycetota > Actinomycetes > Kitasatosporales > Streptomycetaceae > Streptomyces > Streptomyces sp. CRN 30. The sequence continues at coordinate 30,944 of NZ_JAVRHI010000392.1, forward strand.
GCTCGGGCTCCTCCTGCTCCTCACCCGCGATGTGCTCGCGCAGCAGGTCGCGGAGGAGGGCCGCGGTCTCGTCGAAGCCGCCGGCCGCGTCCTCGGCCGCGCGGTGGGCCCCCAGCAGGTCCGCGTGGGCCTCGCGGGCCTGCTCCAGCGCCTCGGTGCGGGCGGCGAGCTCCGCGGTGGCGGTGCGCAGCAGGGTCTGGGCGTGCTCGGCGCCGACCGGGAACTGCTCCCCGGGCAGCTCGGTGTGCGCCTCCTCGCCGTCCTCGGGGGCGAGCCGCTCGGCCTCGCCGCGCAGCCGCCCGAGCTGTTCGCTCGCGGTCGACATGCGGGTCTCCAGGAGCTGCACCAGCTCCTCCGCGCGCGCGACCGCGGCCTGCCGGGAGGGCCCGTCGGAGCCGTCGGGGGACTGGAGGAGCTGCTCGGCGCGGTTGCGGACCTTGTTGCTGAGCCGGTCGAGGTCCGCGCGGGCGGCGGACTCGTCGCTCTCCGCGCGGTTCTGCTCGGCGCGCAGGTCGGCGCCGACGCCGACCTTCTCGTACACCTGGGAGGCGGCCCGGTATGCCTCGCGGAGCGCGGGCAGCGACGCCTTCGCCGCCTGCGCCCCGGACTCCTCCTCCGGTACGTCGTCGGGGGCGCCCGCGATCTCGGCGCGCTCGGCGCGCAGCGCGCGGGCCGTGCGGCGGGCGTCGTCGGCGGCGCGCTGGGCGGCCCGGC
>NZ_JAVRHI010000393.1:0-7701 GCF_034105845.1 Streptomyces sp. CRN 30
CCCCCCCCCCCCCCCCCCCCCCCCCCCCCCCCCCCCCCGTCCGGTCCCGGTCCCGCCGGCGCCGCGCCCTCCCGTGGCGCCCTGATCCCCCTCTGTCGGCGCCACCTGCCACAATTGCCGCGCAACCTGAAGCGGAGAAGGCGGTACGGGATCGTGACGACACCCGGGTCCAGCGGAGCCAACGCAGTGGGATCCATCGAAGGCAGGATCGCCGAGGAGCTCGGCGTACGGGAGCGGCAGGTGAAGGCCGCGGTGGAGCTGCTCGACGGCGGTTCGACGGTGCCCTTCATCGCCCGCTACCGCAAGGAAGCGACCGAGATGCTCGACGACGCGCAGCTGCGCACGCTCGAGGAGCGGCTGCGCTACCTGCGGGAGCTGGAGGACCGGCGCACGGCGATCCTCGACTCGGTGCGCGAGCAGGGCAAGCTGACGCCGGAGGTCGAGGCGCAGCTCCGCGGTGCGGAGACGAAGGCGCGCCTGGAGGACATCTACCTGCCGTTCAAGCCGAAGCGGCGCACCAAGGCGCAGATCGCCCGTGAGGCGGGCCTGGAGCCGCTCGCGGAGGGTCTGCTGGGCGATCCGTCCGTCGAGCCCCTCGCGGCGGCCACGGCCTTCGTCGACGCGGACAAGGGGGTCGCCGATCCGCAGGCCGCCCTCGACGGCGCCCGGGCGATCCTCACGGAGCGGTTCTCCGAGGACGCCGACCTGATCGGCGAGCTGCGTGAGCGGATGTGGGTGCGCGGACGGCTGGCCGCCAGGGTGCGGGAGGGCAAGGAGGAGGCGGGCGCCAAGTTCGCCGACTACTTCGACTTCGCCGAGCCCTTCACGGACCTGCCCTCGCACCGGATCCTCGCCATGCTGCGCGGCGAGAAGGAGGAGGTCCTCGACCTCGTCCTGGAGCCCGAGGAGCCCACGGACGGCCCGTCCTCGTACGAGGGGGTCGTCGCCCACCGCTTCGGCATCGCCGACCGGGGACGTCCCGCCGACAAGTGGCTGAAGGACACGGTGCGCTGGGCCTGGCGCACGCGCATCCTCGTGCACCTGGGCATCGACGTGCGGCTGAGGCTGCGCACGGCCGCCGAGGACGAGGCGGTGGGCGTGTTCGCGGCGAACCTGCGCGACCTGCTGCTCGCCGCCCCGGCGGGTACCCGCGCCACCCTCGGCCTCGACCCGGGCTTCCGTACGGGGGTGAAGGTGGCCGTGGTCGACGAGACCGGCAAGGTCGTCGCCACCGACGTGATCCACCCGCACGTCCCCGCCAACCGGTGGGACGAGGCGATCGCCAAGCTCGCGCGCCTGGCGAAGGAGCACGCGGTCGAGCTGGTCGCGATCGGCAACGGCACGGCGTCCCGCGAGACCGACAAGCTCGCCGGTGAGCTGATCACCAAGCACCCGGAGCTGAAGCTCACCAAGGTGATGGTGTCCGAGGCGGGCGCGTCGGTGTACTCGGCCTCCGCGTTCGCCTCGCAGGAGCTGCCCGGCATGGACGTGTCGCTGCGCGGTGCCGTCTCGATCGCCCGCCGGCTCCAGGACCCGCTGGCCGAGCTGGTGAAGATCGACCCGAAGTCGATCGGCGTCGGCCAGTACCAGCACGACCTGTCCGAGGTGAAGCTGTCGCGCTCGCTGGACGCGGTGGTCGAGGACTGTGTGAACGGCGTCGGCGTGGACGTGAACACGGCCTCCGCCCCGCTGCTCTCCCGCGTCTCCGGCATCACCTCCGGCCTCGCGGAGAACATCGTGGCGCACCGCGACACGAACGGCCCCTTCTCCTCCCGCACCGAGCTGAAGAAGGTCTCCCGGCTCGGCCCCAAGGCGTACGAGCAGTGCGCGGGCTTCCTGCGGATCCGGGGCGGCGCCGACCCGCTGGACGCCTCCAGCGTGCACCCGGAGGCGTACCCGGTGGTGCGCCGGATGGTGAAGACGACCGGTGGCGAGGTCGCCTCGCTGGTCGGGAACACGGGCGTGCTGCGCTCCCTGCGGCCGGACGACTTCGTGGACGACAAGTTCGGTCTGCCGACCGTGACGGACATCCTCAAGGAGCTGGAGAAGCCGGGGCGCGACCCGCGTCCCGCCTTCAAGACGGCCGTGTTCAAGGAGGGCGTCGAGAAGATCGGTGACCTGACGTCCGGGATGGTGCTGGAGGGCGTCGTCACCAACGTCGCGGCCTTCGGCGCGTTCGTCGACGTCGGCGTGCACCAGGACGGCCTCGTGCACGTCTCCGCGATGTCGAGGACGTTCGTCAAGGACCCGCGGGACGTGGTGAAGCCGGGCGACATCGTCAAGGTGAAGGTGCTGGACGTCGACATCCCGCGCAAGCGCATCTCGCTGACGCTGCGGCTGGACGACGAGGCCGCACCGCAGGGCCAGGGACAGGGACAGGGACAGGGGCAGTCCTCCGGTGGGCGCCCGCAGCGTGGCGGACGGCCGCCCCAGCAGCGTCAGGGCCGTGGTGGCGGGGGCGGGGGCGGATCGCGCCAGGCGGCGCCGCCCGCCAACAGCGCGATGGCCGACGCGCTGCGCCGCGCCGGTCTGGTCGATCCGAAGAAGGGCCGGCGCTGAGACGTCCGGGCCCGCACTCCGGCTCGTCGCCGGGGTGCGGGTCCGGACGTGCCGGCTAACGCTCGGTCACCTTGCCGGCCGCCACCTCCAGGCGGCGCGTGGTGCGGACCGCGTCCAGCATCCGCCGGTCGTGCGTCACGAGCAGCAGCGTGCCCTCGTACGAGTCCAGCGCCGACTCCAGCTGCTCGATGGCCGGGAGGTCGAGGTGGTTGGTCGGCTCGTCCAGGACCAGCAGGTTGACGCCGCGGCCCTGGAGCAGGGCCAGCGCCGCGCGGGTGCGCTCGCCCGGGGAGAGGGTCGCCGCGGACCGCAGCACGTGCTCGGACCTGAGGCCGAACTTCGCCAGCAGGGTGCGGACCTCGACGGGCTCCGTGTCGGGCACCGCCGCGCGGAACGCGTCGAGCAGCGACTCCGAGCCGTGGAACAGCCGGCGGGCCTGGTCCACCTCGCCCACCACCACCCCGGAGCCGAGCGCCGCATGGCCCGCGGCCGGCGGTACGCGGCCCAGCAGGACGCCGAGCAGCGTGGACTTGCCCGCGCCGTTGGCGCCCGTGACGACGATCCGGTCCGCCCAGTCGATCTGCAGGGTGACGGGGCCGAGCACGAAGTCGCCGTGCCGCACCTCGGCCTCGCGCAGGGCGGCGACCACGGCGCCGGAGCGCGGCGCCGCCGCGATCTCCATGCGCAGCTCCCACTCCTTGCGCGGCTCCTCGACCACGTCGAGCCGTTCGATCATGCGCTGGGTCTGCCGGGCCTTCGCGGCCTGTTTCTCGCTCGCCTCGCTGCGGAACTTGCGGCCGATCTTGTCGTTGTCGCCGCCCGCCCTGCGCCGCGCGTTCTTGACGCCCTTGTCCATCCAGGCGCGCTGCATCTGCGCACGCCCCTCGAGCGCGGTCCTCCTGTCGGCGTACTCCTCGTAGTCGTCACGGGCGTGCCGGCGCGCCACCTCCCGCTCCTCCAGGTAGGCCTCGTAACCGCCGCCGTAGAGGTTGACCGCGTGCTGCGCGAGGTCCAGTTCGAGCACCTTGGTGGCCGTACGGGCGAGGAACTCGCGGTCGTGGCTGACCACGACGGTCCCGCCGCGCAGCCCCGCGACGAACCTCTCCAGCCGCTCCAGGCCGTCCAGGTCGAGGTCGTTGGTCGGCTCGTCCAGCAGGAACACGTCGTAGCGGGAGAGCAGCAGGGAGGCGAGCTGCGCGCGGGCCGCCTGGCCGCCGGAGAGCGAGGTCATCGGCTGGTCGAGACCGATGCCCAGGTTCAGCGAGCCGGCCACCTCCTCGGCCCGTTCGTCGAGGTCGGCGCCGCCCAGGCCGAGCCAGCGCTCCAGCGCGGCGGCGTACGCGTCGTCCGCGCCCGGCGCGCCGTCGACGAGCGCCTGGGTCGTCTCGTCCATCCGCCGCTGCGCCTCGGCCACGCCGGTGCGGCGGGCCAGGAACTCCCGCACGCTCTCGCCCGGCCGCCGGTCCGGCTCCTGGGGCAGGTGGCCCACGGTCGCGGTGGGCGGGGAGAGGCGCAGTTCGCCCTGGTCCGGGGCGAGCAGCCCGGCGAGCAGGCGCAGCAGGGTGGACTTGCCCGCGCCGTTGGCTCCGACGAGACCGATCACGTCGCCGGGCGCGACGACGAGGTCGAGTCCGGTGAAGAGCGAGCGGTCGCCGTGGCCGGCGGCGAGGTTCTTGGCGACGAGGGTGGCAGTCATCAGGGAGCCGATCCTAATGACTGCCGCCCCCAGGGCGCTCCCGGTGCCTTCCCGCGGCGGCGTACGGAGCCGGCGGGGGCCGTGCCCCTCAGTGCGGCACGGCCTCCACCAGCACGCTCCCCGACGACCGTGCGACCAGGAACGACGCCCCTGCGGAGACCTTCGCGTCCAGCGCGATGCGGTGCCGGCCGGCCGGCAGGGTGCCGTCGAAGATCTCGTGGGTGCGGGCGCGGGAGAGCCGGTCGAGCCGGTACGCGGTCAGCCGCACCCGGCAGGTGGAGGTGACCTCGAGGCCCGCCTCGCCGCCGGCGACGACCAGCCGGACCAGGCGGCGGCGTTCCGGCGGGCGGCGGTCCAGCGCGTGCTCGATCTGGGCCACCAGCAGGGGGACGATCGGGGCGAGCCCGTCGACGTACGCGACGTCGGCCCCGGCGTGTTCGAACGAGCGCCGTACCGAGTCTCGTTCCTCCGGGTCCACGGTCTGCCCGAAGGCCACCGCGCCGTAGGTGCGCAGCTCGTCGGCGGTCACACCGGCGGCGTCCCGGGTGATCTCGGCGCCGATGCCGATGGTGCGCAGCGCGGCGGCGAGCCGGGCGAGGACGGCGACACGGGCGCCGATGAGGAGCACCCGGCGACTCGCGGGGTCCTCGGGGAGCCCGGCGAGCAGGGACCCCAGGGCGTCGCGGTACTCGTCGCCCCGGAAGCGGAACGGCCCTATGCCGTGGTACCCGTTCAGCTCCAGGTCGGCCTCCGCCCGTGTCTGCCAGGCGAAGTCGCGCCACACGTAGTCGTCGCCGTGCCGCTCGATGACCGCGGTGACGGCCCCGCAGGCGAGGTCCTCGCACTCGGGGCAGCCGTATATGACGTACCGTCCGCCGGACAGCGGGGCGTCGGCCTCCAGCAGCAGGCCGCGCACGTGCTCGGTGAAGATGGCGGGCGGGACGTCGGAGGCGAGCGGGGAGACGGCGTCGAGGTCGGAGAGCTGGAACAGCAGCGGGCGGCCGTCGACGATGAAGTCCACGAAGTCCCGGTGCACCTGGTAGTCACCGTTGGCGAGGACGCCGCCGGCGCGCATGGCCGGTGCCAGGCCGAAGGTCGCGTACTCGGCATACTCGGCAAGCATGGAGTGAGTATCCCCAGAGCGGGACCGATGTGAGCACGGCATGACATATTCCGCTACCGGCGTCGTGGCCGGGACCGGTGTCGGCGGCCCGGCCCGAGGAGGCGGGCGTACGCCTGGACGAAGGGGCACGCGGCGGGGCGCGGCTGGACGACGGGCAGGTGGCGGCGGCCTCACGAAAGGGCCGGCCCCGGGCGGAAGTCGCCCGGGGCCGGCCTGCTCCTGGTACTGGTGCGGGGGGACCCGCCGATCAGTGCTTGCCGATCGGGTCGCCTTCCGTCTCCGTGCCCGGCCCGGGGCCGATCCGGAGCTCGAACTCGCCGTCGTACCGCTTGTGCCCCTCGATCACGGCGAGTTCGACGGCCTCCCCGGCCATCTCCTCACGCACGATCACCGGGTCCTTGCGCAGATCGCGCATGAGGGCGACGCACATGCCGATCATCACCAGGACGAACGGCGCCGCGGCGAGGATGGTGAGGTTCTGCAGTCCGGTGAGCGCGTCGCCCTGACCGCTGCCGACGAGCAGCATGATCGCGGCGACGGCGCCGGTCAGCATGCCCCAGAACACGACGACGAACCGGCCGGGCTCCAGCGCGCCCTTCTGCGACAGCGTGCCCATCACGATGGAGGCGGCGTCGGCGCCGGAGACGAAGAAGATGCCGACCAGGATCATCACCAGCAGGCTGGTGAGCGTGGCGGCGGGGTACTCCTGCAGCACGGAGAAGAGACGGCCCTCGGCGCTGGTGTCGTCGCCGAGCGCGCCCCGCTCCTCCAGCTTCATGGCCGTACCGCCGAAGACGGCGAACCAGATCAGGCTGACCGTGCTCGGCACCAGGATGACGCCGCCGACGAACTGGCGGATGGTGCGGCCGCGGCTGATGCGGGCGATGAACATGCCGACGAAGGGCGTCCAGGAGATCCACCACGCCCAGTAGAAGACCGTCCAGCCGCTCAGCCAGTCCGCGACGCCCTCGCCGCCGGAGGCCTCGGTGCGGCCGGCCAGGTCGGCCAGGTCGCCGACGTAGGCGAAGACCGAGGTGGGGAGCAGGTCGAGGACGACGATGGTCGGCCCGACGAGGAACACGAACACGGCGAGCACCAGCGCCAGCACCATGTTGGTGTTGGACAGCCACTGGATGCCCTTCTCCACACCGGACACCGCCGAGGCGACGAAGGCCAGGGTGAGGACGGCGATGATGACGACGAGCAGTCCGGTGCCGGCCGTCTCCATCCAGTTCAGCTTCTCGACGCCGGAGCCGATCTGCAGGGCGCCGAGGCCGAGGGAGGCGGCGGAGCCGAAGACGGTGGCGATGATCGCGAGGCTGTCGATGACCCGGCCCCAGCCGCCGTTGGCGTGCTGCTCGCCGATGAGCGGCGTGAACACGGCGCTGATGGTCTGGCGGCGGCGCTTGCGGAACGTGCTGTACGCGATGGCGAGACCGACCACCGCGTAGATCGCCCACGGGTGCAGCGTCCAGTGGAAGAGGGTGGTCGCCATCGCCGTCTCCATGCGCTCCCCGGACGATCCCGGGTCGGTGCCCGGCGGGGCGTCGACGTAGTGCGAGAGCGGCTCGCTGACGCCGTAGAACATCAGACCGATGCCCATGCCGGCGCTGAACATCATCGCCACCCAGGAGACCGTGCGGAACTCCGGCTCCTCCCCCTCCGCGCCCAGCCGGATCCGGCCGTAGCGGCTGACGGCCAGCCAGAGGGCGAACACCACGAAGGCGGAGGCGGCCAGGATGAAGGCCCAGCCGCCGTTGTGGATGAGGCCGCCGAGCATGTTGTCCGACACGCTCGTCAGCGAGTCGGTCGCGATGGCGCCCCACAGCACGAAGGCCAGGGTGAGCGCGGCCGTCACGCCGAACACGATGCGGTCCGTCTGCGGCCGCCCGTCACCGACGAGGCCCGCTTCCGATCCCGGGAACGCACCCCCCTCCCGGTAGCTGGGTGTCCGGTGCTCTTCATGCGTCACAGGCTGAACCTTTCCCCGATGGCTGGAACGGAGCTACTCCTTCCCCGGTTGGGCCCGAACACATGTGGGGTGCTTCCCAACTGTGTCCGTACCGTGTCCGATTCCAGGTTTCGTGGACGGCCTCAGGGACGCGGCTCCGTGCGCACCGTGCCCTGTTCGCCCACCGGACGGCTCGCCAGTTCCGAGGCGAGTTCCGAGACGTACATGCGCAGCTCGGCGTCGGCCGCGGCGTGCTCGGACGCGTTCACCGCGGTGCCCTCTCGCGTCCGGCACGGGGTCCGGGCGGCGTCGTGGCGCGCCTCGGCGGGCACGGCGGCGGACCCGGCGCGCCGTTCACCGCTCCCGGGCGGC